>JBFFLO010000220.1:0-5198 GCA_041554895.1 Lutimonas sp.
CTATGAGTTGGATTCTTATATGGATGCACTCAAATCATTCCCGAAAACCAATGTTTGGCTGCAGACCGAGAAAGGCCCTGCCATTTTTCAAAAAATGGATATTTTTCAAGGATGGGTCTGGTATGCCTATAAGGAAAACCCTGTTAACTGGCATAAACTTACGGTAGAACAGACCAATCAGATTATAGAACTGAACCAAAAAAACAGCAAGGCCGCAAGTTTGGAAGAATATGCTATGGAGCTGGAATTTGAGGTTACGGAAACCTCTAACTTTACAGATGTTGTGGGCCAGGACAGCCTTACCAGGTTTGATAAACCCAAATTTAAAAAGAAGAAAAAAAGAAGCAACAATAACCGAAATAGAAATTTTAAAGGAAACAAAAACAATCTTCAAAAAAAGAATAATTAAGAATGAAAGTTCAAATGATGAAGATAGGAATTGGCTTTGGTAAACTATTTTTAGCACTGACCGTTTTGACCTTTGCCCTGTCGTCTTGTACAAATAATACTATTTACAATCAATACCAACCCATTGAAAATAGCGAGTGGCATAAGGATTCGATTATCAATTTCAGAATCAACTCCACAGATACAATTTCAAAAAACAACCTTTATGTCACCCTGCGTAACAATAAAGATTATGAATTCAGTAATCTGTTTCTGATTGTTGGCATAAAATTTCCCAACAATTATCAAATAGTAGACACGCTTGAGTATGAAATGACAAGTCCTGAAGGCCGGTTTCTTGGAAGTGGCATGACAGATATCAAAGAAAATAAATTAGAATATAAAACCAACGTGACCTTTTCATTGATTGGAGAATATAATGTCTCGGTGCAACAAGCCATGAGAAGAACAAGGGATATTGATGGGCTCAACAGCCTGAAAGGTATTACGGATGTTGGATTACAAATTGAAAAATTAAATTAATGGCTCAAAAAAGTCAAAAGACAGGTACAAGTGCCTTTACCCGATGGATCTGGAGGTTCTTCCTCGGAGGAATAATAGCTTTGTTTTTACTCTTTTTCTTAGCGGCTCTCGATGTTTTCGGAAAACTTCCAACTTTTGAAGAATTGGAAAATCCAGAAAACAACCTGGCCACAGAGGTTATTTCCATCGACGGAAAAACCTTGGGAAAATATTACAGGGAAAACAGAACCCCTGTAAAATTCAGTGAGTTGCCTGAAAACCTTATCCAGGCTTTGATCGCTACGGAAGATGAACGCTACTATGAACATTCGGGGATCGATTTTCAAGGTACCGCACGGGCAGCGGCAAAGTTAGGGAGAGACGGTGGCGCGAGCACCATTACCCAACAACTTGCCAAAATGCTTTTTACCAAAAAAGCCTCCGGAAATATTGCGAAAAGATTGATCCAAAAAGTGAAAGAATGGGTCATTGCGATCAGACTTGAAAAGCAATATACCAAGAATGAGATCATCACCATGTATTTCAACAAATACGATTTTGGACATAATGCGGTTGGAATAAGATCTGCCAGCAGAATCCATTTTGGAAAAGAGCCCAACGAACTCAATATAGAACAATCTGCTATGTTGGTGGGGATGCTTAAAAATTCCTCGCTTTACAATCCTATGAGGAGACCTGACATGGTAACCCAGAGAAGGAATGTTGTTTTCGGGCAAATGTTGAGAAATGAATTCATTACCGAACAGGAAAAGGACTCGCTTCAAAATCTGCCACTTGAACTTGACATTAACCTTGAAGGGCATAGTGACGGAACAGCGACTTACTTTAGAGAATATGTTCGTGAATTTATGAGAAAATGGATGAAAGAACATCCAAAGCCTAACGGTGAGAGTTATAATATTTACCGTGATGGCCTTAAAATTTATGTCACCCTGGATTCGAGGCTGCAACAAAATGCTGAGGAAGCCATGGCGGAGCATTTGACGAATTTACAAAGCATCTTTTTTAAACAACAGAAAAAAAATAAAACAGCCCCCTTTTATGATCTTGAAAAAGAACAGATTGAAAGCACCATGCTTTCATCTATGAAAAGGAGTGAACGATGGAGAAAAATGCAACAAAATGGAGCCTCGGAAGAAGACATCAAGGCGTCCTTTTATGTCGAAACACCGATGAAACTGTTTTCATGGAAAGGAGAAATAGATACTGTACTAACACCTTATGACTCCATTCGGTATAATAAGTTTATTTTACAATCAGGCTTATTATCAACAGATCCAACTACCGGACACGTCAAAGCCTGGGTAGGAGGCATCGATTACAAATACTTTCAATACGATCATGTGAAGCAGGGAAAAAGACAAGTAGGCTCTACTTTTAAGCCTTTTGTTTATGCTACCGCCATCAACCAATTAGGCTTGTCGCCTTGTGATGAATTTCCAAATACTCCTTACACCATTCCTGCCGGCAAATACCATCTGGATGAAGATTGGACACCTCGGAATTCGGGAGATGAATATGGAGGTTTAAGGTCCTTAAAAAATGCCTTGGCGAATTCGATCAATGTGATTTCGGCTAACCTTATTGATCAAACAACACCTCAAAATGTGGTAAGAATGGCGAAAAACCTGGGGGTGGAAACAGATATCCCGGCAGTTCCGTCAGTGGCTTTAGGGACGGTCGACCTCAGCCTTTATGAAATGGTTGGTGCCTTGAACACCTTTGCCAACAAAGGGATGTATGTAAAACCGATGATGATCCTTAGAATAGAAGATAAAAACGGCACGATTCTCGAAGAATTCACTCCGGAAACCAAAGAAGTTTTAAGTGAAAGCATTGCCTATACCACCATCAACTTAATGGAAGGAGTAACCAGGTATGGTTCCGGGGTAAGGTTAAGAACCTCTGGCGGAAAATATCCCGATAATGTAGCCACCGGTTATCCATACGAATTTGATAACCCTATTGCAGGAAAAACGGGTACTACACAGAATCAGTCAGACGGCTGGTTCATAGGGCTGGTTCCCAATTTATCGACAGGTATATGGGTAGGTGCCGAAGACAGATCTGTTCATTTTGTGGATATTACAAGAGGGCAGGGAGCTTCAATGGCCTTACCGATCTGGGCTCTTTATATGAAAAGAAATTATGCTAACGAGGACCTTGAGATCAGTAAGGAAGATTTTGAAAAGCCTGAAAACCTGACCATCAATGTTGATTGCGATCAGGAGCAAGATGAAGATGACAAAGATAAGGATCTAAAAAAGCCTGGTTTAAATGATGAAATAGATTTTTGATAATTATGGAAGCTTCCTGGTATCCAAAAGATGACGTTTTAAAAAGCAGCAACATCTATCAGATGATGCTGAGAAATAATTTTGGGACCTACAGGGAGTTCTGGAGATGGTCTGCAACAGAAAAAGAATCCTTTTGGAAGCAAACCATAGAAAATCTCAATATTCAATTTGACAAAAGCTATAGGTCCGTTTTGGACGTATCAAAGGGAGTAGAACAGGCATCGTGGCTTAAAGGTTCACGACTGAACATAGTGGATTCCTGCTTTCAAAATGATGATGAATCAATTGTACTGATTTTTCAAAAAGAAGGAGGGCTTATAGAAAAGGTCAGCCAGTTGGAACTTGAAAAATATGTCAACAGAATTGCCAATAGCTTTGCTGACTTGGGTTTAGTTCCCGGAGACCGCATAGCCATTGATATGCCGATGACCCTGGAAGCTGTGGCCATTTATCTTGCCGGTATCAAAGCCGGACATCCTGTTGTTACAATAGCGGATAGTTTTAGCTCCAATGAGATCGCTGTGAGGTTAAAGATCACAAATCCCAAATTGGTCTTTACCCAGGATTTTATAAAAAGAGCAGGTAAAATGTTACCCCTATACGAAAAAGTCATAGAGGCAAATGCTCCCAGAACTGTTGTAATTCAAGAAAGTAAAAACAGCCATGCTTCTCTCAGACATGATGATCTTCTCTTTGATGAATTTCTTTCCCGGAATGACCGGTACGAATCTGTTATCCAAGGTCCCGATGAAACAATTACCGTATTGTTCTCTTCAGGAACAACAGGTGAGCCCAAGGCAATTCCCTGGACCCATACCACTCCGATAAAATGCGCTTCTGACGGATATTATCACCATAACATTAAGAAGAACGATGTGGTGTGCTGGCCTACCAATCTAGGCTGGATGATGGGGCCATGGCTGATCTTTGCCAGCCTTATTAATAAAGCCGCAATATCATTGTACTACGGGGCTCCGATGGGAGCCGAATTTGGGGCCTTTATTCAGGATGCAGGGGTGAATATGCTGGGTGTTGTCCCAAGCATTGTAAGGCACTGGAAAAATACTGGTTCAATGGAAGCTTTTGACTGGTCAAAGATCAACTGCTTTAGTTCGACCGGTGAAGCCTCCAATCCAGAGGAAATGAAATATTTGATGCAACTAGCCAACAACAAACCCATTATTGAATATTGCGGAGGAACTGAAATTGGCGGTGGCTATGCAACAAGCACGGTTGTTCAACCCAACATTGCAAGCACATTTTCTACCCAGGCTTTAGGCGGAGAATTTGTCTTGCTTGACGAAAACAGTCAAGTGTCTAAAAAAGGTGAGATGTTCTTGATTCCACCCATCATGGGCCTGTCCAATTCTTTGCTTAACAGGGATCATTTTAAGGTCTATTACGAAGGAAACCCTACCTATAAAGGGAAGGTGCTTAGAAAGCACGGGGATGAACTGATCGAATTGGAAAACGGCTATTACAAAGCTCAGGGAAGGGCAGATGATGCCATGAATCTTGGGGGCATCAAGGTAAGTTCCATACAAATTGAGGAAGTTATCAACCAGCTTGATTTCGTTAAAGAAAGTGCTGCTATTGCCCTTTCTCCATCAGGTGGAGGGCCAAGTCAGTTGGTATTGTATATAGTTTCCCTACCCTCAGATTTAAGTACGGATGAAAAACTTAAAAGAGCAAAAACCATCATCAAAGAACGATTGAACCCCCTGTTTAAGGTTGAAAAGCTTATTGAAATTGAACAACTGCCGCGTACAGCATCTGGTAAGGTCATGCGCAGGACGCTAAGGAGCCTGTTGGACGGTCATTAAATCCTGGCCCTTGAATTTTAAGGTCCGCTTTTTTTTTGCGATATTCGCCGCTATCAAAAAACATCATTTATGAAAGTACTCTCCTATAATGTAAATGGCATTCGTGCCGCGATTAAAAAGGGGTTTTTAGACTGGTTGCAAGCAGCAG
>JBFFLO010000221.1:0-5180 GCA_041554895.1 Lutimonas sp.
ATCAAAACTTTAACCTATGAACAGCCCCGATTCCCCGCTCCGATTTTCATGTGGCCGTATCATGAAAAACAGGTTTATGCTGGCACCGCTGACCAATCAGCAAAGCTTTGAGGATGGCCGCTTGTCAGATGAAGAATTTCACTGGTTGACCCTGCGCGCTCAGGGACAATTCGGCATTGTCATGACCTGTGCTTCTCATGTCCAGGAAACAGGAAAAGGTTTTTCAGGTCAATTGGGCATCTTTGATGATGTTCATATGGAAGGGCATCAACGCTTGAGTTCCAAAATTAAAGCATTTGGCAGCCTGGCGGTCATACAATTGCATCACGCCGGTATGCGATCGCCTGCAGACCTTATTCACCAGGCGCCTGTTTGCCCGTCAGCCAACGAAAAAACAGGAGCACGCGCCCTCTCATTAGCAGAGGTCAAAGAACTTCGGGATGATTTTATTACAGCAGCGGTCAGGGCAAAGAAAAGTGGTTATGACGGGGTTGAAGTGCACGGGGCTCATGGTTATGTGTTAACCCAGTTTATCAGCAAAGAGATCAATAAAAGAACTGACCATTACGGAGGATCCCTGGAAAACAGGGCCCGGTTATTATTTGAAATCGTGACCGGCATCAGGGATGCATGCGGTAAAGATTTCCTGCTGGGGGTTAGGTTGTCACCCGAAAAATTCGGCATGGACCTGACTGAAGCAAAAACCATATGCAAAAAATTGGCAGATGAAGGGAACATTGACTTTCTTGATATCTCTCTTTGGGATTGCTTTAAGCTCCCGGAAGAAATTCAATTTCAGGACCAAAGCTTATTGGAGCATTTTACCGAACTTGACCTTAAGCAGGTAAAACTGACCGTAGCCGGTAAAATTAGCAATGGCAAGGAAGTACTCCAAATTTTAGATGCAGGAGTTGATTTCGTCACCATTGGGCGCTCTGCCATTCTACACCACGATTTTCCTGTCAAAGTTATCGAAAATCCTGATTTTGTACCTGTTAAAATGCCGGTATCAAAAGAACGCCTTCGAAAAGAAGGCTTGAGTGATACTTTTATTGACTATTTGAACAGATGGCCGAATTTTGTTGCCGAAGACAGTTAAAAGATATTAAAAGCCTATGGCAAATATTACCCCCATAAAATGACCAGGACAGCCGATATTGAAACTACGGCTATTAAGATCTCATTAAACCTTTTCCCTTCCAAAAGGTTTAGCGAATTAGTTGTTTGCTGATTGATTTCTCGCTTTTTTGAAACTGTTGTGCTCATTGATCTGATATTTATTTTTTGATATGTAAAGTTACTATTCTCCCCCGGTGAAAAACATGATATAAGTCAGTGCCTCAGTATTTTGTGCATACAAGATGATTTATACAGGGGAGGCCTGTGGTCATTCCAATCGTTTAAATGTGTTATTTTTGCAACGGAAAGACCAAATAAACCTTAAAAAAATAATTGTAGAAGAGGCCCGTTCCTAAGTGATTTTTAAAACCAACTCAAATGAAAAAGAAGAATCCATCCATGTTACTGCTCCTTTTTATAATGGTGCTTCAATTTGGATGCAATGACGATGAGGCAAAGATTTATGAAAATCAAACTTCGGGGCCATCGGTAAACCTTTCAGTTAATTTATCAAACATGCAGTCATATACCTACCTGGCCTTGGGAGATTCTTATACCATAGGTCAAGGCGTAGATGAAGAGGCCCGGTGGCCCAATCAGTTAAGAACCGAATTAAAGACAAAATTCATTAACCTTAGCACAGTTGATATTATTGCCCAAACAGGATGGACCACTGATGACCTCCTGCGCGCTATACATATAGACAAGCCTGGAAAGTATGAACTGGTTTCTTTATTGATAGGCGTTAACAACCAATACCAAAAGAAACCATTTACGCAATTTGAAAAGGAATTTGATGAACTGCTTGACGTAGCCATTGGCCTGGCCGGCAATAAACAAGGGCTTTTTGTGGTATCGATCCCTGACTACGGCGTTACCCGCTTCGGGTCGGGAAATCCTGGTGGAATTGCTTCAGAAATCAATGCATACAATGGTTATATACAGCAACGATGTCTTGCCAGAGGAATCCTTTTTATTGATATTACCCCTATTTCAAGAGAATTGGGGTCCAAAGAAGGCGCTCTTGCTGGCGATGGTTTACATCCCAGTGGCGATCAGTATGCGAAATGGGTAGAAAAAATAATGCCAGAGGTAAACGACTTGTTAAATAATGACAATGACTAGGTTTTTCCTTAGAAATTGATCTTATCTTCTTAAAATAAAAAACCGGCTCCATAATATGGCAAGCCGGTTTTTCAGAGGGGAAAAAATACTTTTATTCCAAAAGGGGGAAAAGTAATTGAGTCAAAACTACTGTTCAATTTTTAACCTGAAAATGACCTGGGTCAATTTTAACATTGATTATCGTCATTTTTTATAAAAAAATCCCGAATTAAATAGTTGGGTCGATAACAAAATGCTACTCCTTCCAAAAGGGAATAATATTAGTTTGCCTGAAAACAAGGGTGTCTTTTCCTTTTCTGTTTACAGGAATTAGGACCTTTATTTTCAGGGCATGCTCCCCCCTTGGCAGAAAGCTTACATCGAAAATTGTGGCCAAGCCCTTGTTTTTCCTTTGCGGATGATCAAAAAACCTATATTTCAAGTCATCATGCAGGCTGTCATCGACAAATATCTGGAACCTTTGACTATGGCAATCTAAAGCGGTCGCTGCATTCATGGTGTCGCGGGCCTTGTCATCAGCGGAAAAGAAAAAAACACCCTTTTTGGCTGGGGCCAGGCCCGGGCACAAGTGTTCAATTACTTTATCATCGGTTCTTCCGTTATAAGGCAAATACAGTTCGATATAACCGTTTTTTACAAATTTAGACCCAATACTGGCCGAACCTGTAAGCTTAGTCCCGTTCCAAGTATCATCATAATAACTAGTACCCAATGTTTGGTTGTTTCGACGTTCGGGAAGGTAGGCTTGCGTCTCAAATCTCATGGAAGATATTAAGGTGAAAACAAGTAAATAGGGAATTAAAAAGAGCACTACCTTTCGCCCATACCTGTTGTCTATCAGGTTATAATATAAGGGCCTGTAAACAAATGACAGGGTAACCACGCTAAAAAACCTGTAAATGGGATAGTATAATTTTGAAATTCTTTTTCTTTTTTTGATCCAACCCAGTGTTATAAAGTCCAGAAAATAGATAATGCCCCCAACAAGGTATGCTAATAAAAACGGGATCACCAGGGCCAGCCAACCCTGATGGTAATTATCCTCAATGCTATCTATGGCCAGGGCAAGAAATAGGATTCCGATGAGGAACAAGCCCATCGATATCAGAATGAAAATGATCAGAAAAGTAAAACCGAATACGATACTGCATAGTTGTTCCAGTTTTTCAATATAGGCGTCAAAACTAACGATCCTTTTTTTAAGGAATCGGTCAAACCTGGGGCTAAAATTCAGTATATCAAATTCAATTTCACCTGACACATAACGAATTCCTATGGTACTGATCCATAAACCTCTTAACAACACATGTAAAATCAAATTTATAATGAGCACATACCAGGCACCCAGTATGATCTGAAAAGGAACAAACAAAGTTTCAAAATAAGTACTCCCGGTAGTTAAGAGATCTATCTGATATTCAAAACTATCCAAATGGTCATAAGCACTGGCCAATAAGAATATGGCAAAACCTGAAATCAACAATTCCAGCTGCCAGCTTTCCTGCTGCAGTATCTCAAGCCATTTTGCAAATGATTTGGTTTTATCCTTAGCCATACAATATTTTTACATAGTACGGTCTAAGTTACACAATTTGAAATAGTTTAAAAACTTGCTGAACAGACTTTTCTGCAATGAATTTATTTCATATGTAAAATCACTACAACAGGGTTTAGTTTCCTTTTTCTCTTTTGGAAACAACGAGCCAGAAGTATGTAAAGATCGTATAGAAAATCCCGGCGAAACCCATCAGCAGGGCTATGGCAGGAGAGAATAATAAGACCAATACAGCCATAAAATAGTATAAGGCCACGCCTTGTATACATTTTTTAAGCCTGCGTCTTTCCTCCTCATCATCGGGCCATAAGGGGCTGCCTTTGAAATAATCCTTATAGGCAGGGTGAATAAATTTTTCCAGCAAGATAGCTACCCAAAGGATCAGGGTAATAATGACCAAAATGGTACTTCCTACATCTATCAGCAGTATAATGTGCATCATAAATACAACACGAATATGGGTCGTGCCTGTATATAAAACTTTAAACATCAGGTTTTAGTATATATTTAGATTGGATAATTTTGATCGCCGATTCCTGCATAGTTTTTTTTTGGTTTCCATTTCTGCGGCAAATTCTCCTGGCAGCTCAACCATGTCTTTTTCATGAATATTTTTCTTGTCCTGATCAAGTCAAAGGAGCTAACATTCGTACATAATTGATCCTTTCGATAAGAAAAAGAAGAGTTTCATACCGATATAAAGGCTATTCGTCCTAAGTCGGTTTTTGCTTGTAAAGGATTTTGATATATTTAGATCCTATAATTCTTTAATAAATAGCATGCGATACTTATTTGTTTTGATGGTTGGTTTTTTGTTGTTCAGCTGTAAAAATGACAAAAAACAACAGGTCTATGATATTGCATTTTTGCGAAGCAGAAATGTGACATGTGGAACCCCCAAGGCCTCTCTGGCCAGTATTTTACCTCTCAGTTCTATTGAAGATTCGGTGGTTGTCATAGATCATCCGCGTTACCTTGAAGCCGGCAAACCAACAGGTTTGGATCTGATTCTTCCAAATGACAATCGCGTACCCGCCGGCACGTTAAGCAGCCAAAACCTAAAACTCGATCTTGAAGTAAAATGGGGAGATTTCAGGATGGAAACCCCAGACAGGCCGGGCCTTAAACTTGTGGCAGTTGGTGAAGTGGGAAAACAGGCTACCATACCGTCACCCTTGGTGAGAATAAAAATAGGAACCCTTATTGACGCCACGGTTCACAACACACTAAAAGATTCAACCATTACCATTTACGGCTTTCAAAAAAGGCCATACAGCGTGCAGGACAGCTTATTTATTTTGCCAGGAGAAACTGGAAAAGTGAGTTTTGAAGCAGGAGAACCGGGAACTTATATGTATTGGGTTCAATTAGGAAAGGGAAA
>JBFFLO010000222.1:0-5149 GCA_041554895.1 Lutimonas sp.
CTGAATTTTATAACTTTTTTCTTCTAAGTGCCGAAAGAAGTCATGTAATCCGTGAAAATGTTTATTTCCATTCCAAAGCAGTTCATATTGCTCAGCACTTAATTCAAAGATAGGTTTGTGAATAGGGAAACCGAATTTATAGGCGTTCAAGATCAAATCATCTTTGTAGGACCTAAAAGAATCGCTTTTCCATGGAAGAATGGCATCATCATATATGGAAAGGGCAGTATTGGGAATTACCAAATCTCTGTCTATACCTATTATATTGCCGTAACCTTCACATTTGCTGCAAGCCCCGTATGGATTATTAAAACTAAAGAAGTGCACATTGGGTTCCAGGAAAGTCATGCCGTCTTTTTCAAACTTATTGCTAAAAGGAATGCGAACTTCTGAATTAACCAGCTGCAGCGAGCATTCGCCTTTGCCTTCATAAAAAGCCGTTTGAACAGAATCAGCTACGCGATTCAAAAAATCTTCATCTAGTTGGACTACGATACGGTCAACGACTAACCATATTTCCTGATCATCTTCTTCGACATAATCATCAATTCGAATGGTTTTATCATTGATCATCAATCGTGAAAACCCTTGTTGCTTAAGAATATTTATGACCGTAGTGATATTCTTATTGCCCTCAATATGAACAGGGGACAATAAAAGGAGCCTGGTACCCGGTTCCATATCCTTTATATGACCCAGAACATCTGAAACAGTATCTTTTTTAACCTCTGCACCAGATAAAGGAGAATAAGTCCTGCCGATGCGGGCGTATAAAAGCTTTAAATAGTCATAAATTTCTGTAGTTGGTCCAACTGTAGATCTCGGGTTTGTGCTGTTTACTTTTTGTTCTATGGCGATGGCCGGCGATATCCCTTTGATTGAAGTTACCTTTGGCTTATTCAATTTTCCCATAAATTGCCTGGCATAAGAAGACAAACTTTCAACATATCGTCGCTGACCTTCGGCATAAAGTGTGTCAAAAGCAAGACTGGATTTCCCCGATCCGGATAATCCGGTGAGCACAACAAGCTTATTTCGTGGAATATTTACATCTAAATTCTTTAAATTGTGTAAAGAGGCACCCCTAATAGAGATGAAATCTTTAAAATTATTGTCTTTCAAGTAGTTACGCAGATTTTTGTTTGAATATTCTACAAATATACTAAGGTTTTTTTGTTAAAAAAAAGTACTTAAATGTTAATATAATTAAAATATTTTGTAAAAAAATTTGTTTAATAGAAAAAAATGTGTTTATATTTGTCAAGAGACTTATGAAGGTTAACTAGTCTCCCCTAACGATTTATTAATTTAAAAATTTTTGCATATAGTATAGTTCTACTTTTCATAACAATAATAATTGGAAACCGAATAGTATTAAGGTTTCATAAAAAAAGGGGAATTATGCATACACAGAAATTAGACGATAGCGTCTTAGTTAGTAACTACATTGCAGGTAATGAAAGATGTTTAGAAATCTTGATCCTGCGTCACAAACAAAGAATTTTCAGTTTTATTTATTCGAAAGTACAAGACAGGGATGTTGCTGACGACATTTTCCAGGATACTTTTATTAAAGTTATTAATACTTTAAAAATGGGTAAATACAACGAAGAAGGTAAATTTTTACCTTGGACGATGAGAATTGCTCACAACCTTATTATTGATTTCTTCAGAAAAGGAAACAGAATGCCTACTTTTCAGAACACAGATGAATTTGATATTTTCTCAGTTTTGAGTGATAATTCATTAAGTGCAGAAGGAAAGATCATCAAGAATCAAATTCATGATGACGTGAGAAAATTGGTCGAGGAGTTACCAGAAGACCAAAGAGAGGTTCTTATGATGAGAATTTTCAGGGATATGAGTTTCAAGGAAATTTCTGAGCAAACCAATGTAAGTATAAATACGGCTCTAGGCAGAATGAGGTACGCCTTGATCAACTTGAGGAAAATGATTGACAACAATAATATTATTTTAACAAATTAATCGATTTTTTAATTTTTTTTTAAACTTTGTACAATAATATTTATTTTTGTCCGTTATCTTATTAATCCCTAAAAAATTATAAGATTTATGGCAAAACTTTACACTGAAAGATTCTTCAAAGAAAAACTTGACCCAAAGACAGACACGATTTCATTTTTACTAAATTATTCGAAATCGATCAAGGCGGTCAAGACGGAAAAAGAAAGCTTAATGTTTCATTTGAATTAATCGGAAAAAGCTCTTAATTTAATATTAAGAGCTTTTTTTATTTAAGGTGTTTCCTTCCTATTGTTTTAGTGATGACATCATTTTCTTTATCCCATCCTCTGGCAGGGGAGTATTCACGTCCATAGTAAATAATTTGTAAATGCAGTTTGTTCCAAAGTGATTCTGGAAACAATCGTTTAGCATCTTTCTCGGTTTGGACCACGTTTTTCCCACTGCTCAAATTCCAACGGTACATCAACCTGTGTATATGGGTGTCAACCGGAAAACTCGGAATGCCAAAAGCCTGTGACATGACCACAGAAGCTGTTTTATGCCCTACGGCAGGAAGTTCCTCTAATAGGTCGATCTGATCAGGAACAAGGCCATCGTATTTATCGATCAGAATTAGTGAAAGGCCATGAATCCCCTTTGATTTCATTGGTGATAGTCCAACCGGTTTTATGATCTCACGAATTTCTTCAACACTGAGTTTAACCATGTCATATGGATTATCTGCTATATTGAATAGGATAGGAGTGATCAAGTTGACCCTGGCATCTGTGCTTTGGGCAGATAACAAGACCGCTATGAGCAGGGTATAAGGATCTTTATGTTCCAATGGAATAGGAGGATCCGGATAAAGCGTTTCCAAAGTGTCAATAACAAACTGTACCTTTTCCTTTTTAGTCATTTTTTGAGTATTTTTGGTAAAAATACAAATAATGACAACATTAAAAATAGGGGATAAAGCCCCTGGGTTTGAATCCAAGGACCAATATGGTAAAAGCATCAAATTAAGTGATTTTAAAGGTAAAAAAGTAGTTTTATTTTTTTACCCTAAAGCAAGTACTCCCGGATGTACGGCTGAGGCATGTAACCTGAGAGATAATTATCAAAGCTTTCAGGCTAAAGGTTATGAGATTATCGGTGTAAGTGCCGATTCTGAAAAAAGGCAACTGAATTTCAGCAGCAAACAGGAACTGCCATACAGTTTGTTGGCGGATGAAGATAAAGAAGTGATCATGGCCTACGGGGTATGGGGCCCGAAAAAATTCATGGGCAAGGAATATGATGGTATTCACAGAACTACTTTCGTGATAGATAAGGACGGTAAGATCGAAGATGTCATCACAAAAGTAAAGACCAAGGATCACAGTGCGCAGATCTTAGAGGTATAAAGAAAAAAGGGGCGATTGTAATCGCCCCTTTTTTTATTTTATTTTCTTTTTGTTCTCGTGCTTTCTTCTGCTATATCCAAATAAACGCTTGTCTTTGATGATTTTGGGTACACCTTCAGGCAACATTTCTTCCCATCCGCTTTGACCATTCACAATCATCTTAAAAGCCTTTCTTGAAAAGATCTCCAGAATATCCGGGTCATATTTCGTGATATCCGCAATTCTTCCATTGAATTTGAAATATTTGTATAATTCCTTCATTCGGGGATGCACCTTTAGGTTGGCGCTGGTAATGATCTCGCCAGATTCTAAATCTTTCAAAGGATAAAGATAAATCTTAAGGTCTTTATAGAATAGTTTACCAAAGGCTTCCAGTACGCCACCACTAAGGTCCCGGTAGTATTTTTCATCAAATATCTGGATCAGGTTATAAACACCCATGGCCAATCCCATCCTGGCTTTTGTAAATTCAGAGAAATAATCAACTAATTTATAGTACTCCTGGAAATTCGTGATCATTACGGTTTGGCCAAGAGAGCATAACAATTCTGCTCTGTCCAGAAAATCCCTTTCATTGATTTTCCCCTCAGATCTTAAATTTGCCAATGTGATCTCAAAGATCACATGTGTATTCTTTTCCGTAACACGTTTATCTGAAAAGAACATTTTTTTTGACTCTTCATAGATCTCCATATTGACCCTGGTTACCGGCCTGTAACTTCCTCTTAAAGCAAGAATGTTCTTCTTGTAGAGTTGTTGAGCGGGTAAAAGATTGTTTCCTTCAGGTCCGAACATGACCGCATTGGTCATGCCATTTTTCAACAGATGCAAACTCATCAAACGGTTATCGACATACATAAATCTGGGGCCCGAAAAGTCCACCATATCAATTTCTATAGTGTCTTTGTCAATATTGTCATAAAATGATTTGAGCAAATCTTTAGGGCTGTCATTCAAATAAAAGGCACCATAGATCAAGTTAGCTCCAAGGATTCCAAGGGTTTCCTGTTGTAATTTTGAATCAGTTTGTTTAAACCTCACATGGAGCACAATTTCATTGTAATCCTCAAGGGCATCCATCTGAAAGCGGATACCTACCCAACCATGACCCTTGAAATTTTTAGCAAAATCAATAGTAGTAACGGTATTGGCATAAGAAAAGAAAATTTTATTAGGATGTTTATCCCGGCTCAGGCGGTCTTCAATCAGCTCCACTTCATGCCTTAGCATTTTTCTCAAACGTGATTCTGTGACATAGCGTTTATCGCTCTCAATACCATAAATAGCATCAGAGAAATCTTTATCATAGGCAGACATAGCTTTTGCTATGGTACCTGAAGCACCTCCTGCCCTGAAAAAATGACGAACAGTTTCCTGACCCGCGCCTATTTCAGCAAAAGTACCGTAAATGTGTTCATTTAAATTAACCCTAAGTGACTTATGCTTAATTGAAAGAACGTGTTCAAGTTCTTTATCACCTTTGATAGACTTCATCGCTGTATCTTTTTGAGCAAATATACTCAAGATTTAACGAGTAGAAACCATTTGACAAAAATTTTATTCCCTTCCCTTAGGGTCCTTTGACAAAGGTTATTGGTCTACATATTTTTTAATTCATATACCAATTTGGTTAATACGTCTTTTGCGTCGCCAAAAAGCATGGATGTTTTTTGGTTAAAAAATAATTCATTTTCAATTCCGGCATAACCCGGATTCATACTGCGCTTATTGATGATAATACTTTTGGCTTTTTCAACATCCAGAATGGGCATACCATA
>JBFFLO010000223.1:0-5148 GCA_041554895.1 Lutimonas sp.
CAGAGCCTCTTGCACCACCAAAGGGTTGCTGGCCTACAACTGCACCAGTTGGTTTGTCATTGATATAGAAGTTTCCGGCTGCATTTTCCAATTTAACTGTTGCAGTCTCGATTACATATCTGTCCTGGCTAAAGATAGCGCCGGTTAAGGCGTATTCACCAGTTTGATCTACCAAGTCAAGCACATCTTCCCATTGATCATCTTCATAAACATAAACTGTTATGATGGGGCCGAACAATTCTGTACACATGGTTTCGTACTTAGGGTTCGTTGTTACAATGACTGTAGGTTCAATAAAGTACCCTACAGATCCATCGTAACCACCCCCAACGATAATTTCGGCATCTTTATCTTTTTTTGCCTGATCAAGATATCCCGATAATTTTTTAAAGGCGCGGTCATCAATAACGGCGTTAATGAAATTTGAACTGTCTCCGGGAGATCCCATTTTAAAGGAATTCACATCTTTAATCACTGATGCTTTGATGTCACCCCATAAACTTTTCGGTAAATAAGCTCTTGAAGCCGCTGAACATTTTTGTCCCTGATATTCAAAAGCACCTCTTGAAATGGCAGTTGCCACTTCCTGCGCATTTGCCGAAGGGTGTGCCCAGATAAAATCTTTTCCACCGGTTTCTCCTACTATTCTCGGGTAAGAACGATAGTGTTTTACATTGGCCCCAATTGTTTTCCAGAAATCATCAAAAACAGGTGTAGAACCTGTAAAATGAACTCCGGCAAAATCTTTGTGGTTCAACAGTACGTCTGTAATAGTTCCCGAGTTTCCGGTAACCATGTTAATGACGCCGTCGGGCAATCCTGCTTCTTTAAACAATTCCATGATCACATTGGCAGAATATACTTGAGACCTTGCAGGTTTCCAGATAACGACATTACCCATCATGGCTGGTGCAGCAGGTAAATTTCCGGCAATAGCAGTAAAATTAAAAGGAGTAATTGCATAGACAAACCCTTCAAGTGGCCTGTACTGCATTCTATTCCAAATTCCGCGAGAAGACTCCGGTTGATTGCTGTAAATATCTGTCATGAACTCAACATTGAATCGCAAGAAATCTATCAGTTCACAAGCGGCATCGATTTCTGCCTGCATTACATTTTTAGATTGGGCGATCATTGTGGCGGCATTCATTCTGTACCTGAAAGGTCCGGCTAATAATTCTGCAGCCTTTAAAAAGATAGCAGCACGATGCTCCCAACTGGTTTTAGACCATTTTTCCCTTGCTTCAGCTGCCTTTTCAACGGCTAATTCGATATGTTCCTTATCTGCAGTATGGTATTGGCCTACACAGTGCTGATGGTCATGGGGAGGGTGAATATCCACTGTTTTTCCCGTTCGGTATTCTTTGCCTCCAATATAAAAAGGAATATCAACCTGTTCGTTGAACATTTTATTATAAGTGGCAATTAAATCCTTGTGCTCTGCTGTTCCCGGGGCATAGGAATTCACTGGTTCATTTACTGCTTTTGGTACCTTGAAAAATCCGTTTGACATATGTGTTTATTTTAAATTGAAACAATTCCATTTTAAGTGATGGCAAAGGTACGAATTATGTAAGATTTCAAGTATTAACTATATGCTAAATGTTAACTTTGCAAGGAATGTTTCGTTTAACTTTATAATTCACATTTTTTTATGTGTACTGTAACTTTTTTGCCATTACCTGACCATGGCTTTGTGCTGACTTCGAATAGAGATGTTGGTTATCAACGTGAAAAGGCATTATATCCGGCTCTTTATGAGGAAGAAGGAGTGTCTTTGTTTTACCCCAAAGATGGAAAAGCCGGGGGTACATGGATTGGAACTAGTCGAAATACCCGATTGATCTGTTTATTGAACGGAGGATTTAATGATCACAAGAGGGCAGCCTCCTATCTAAAAAGCAGGGGCTTGATCGTCAAAGAATTTTTAATTGCGAAGCGTTTTGAAGAAACCTGCTTGCAAATGAACCTGGAAGGGATAGAGCCTTTTACCATGGTAGTGGTTGACTGGAAAGAAAAAACAAAGCTTTTTGAATTTGTTTGGGATGGTGAACAAAGGTTTTTAAAAGAACTTGATCAAAAGCCACATATCTGGTCTTCATCAACGCTTTTTACAAGTGAAATGAAAAATATGAGGAGGGAATGGTTCGCGAAATGGCTGGAACAAGCTGAGAAAAGTCCAAAGTCAATATTAGAGTTTCACAGCGAAGCGGGTATTGGAGATCCGGAAACAGATGTTGTTTTGAAACGAGAGAAAGTAGGTACTGTCAGCATTACCCAGGTTGTTAAAAGCAATGAACAGATTGAAATGAACTATTTTCCAAGGAGCTAAAGCATAAAAGCAATAAAAGAAATAATAATGGCACCAATGGTTGCCATAACCAAGAAAGCGGAATTGAGTATGATATACTTGACAAGGGTCTTAATTCGTCCCTGCTGATAGAATTGTCTCATTGCCATATAGAGATGGATCATAAAAATGACAAGAAAGACCCAAATTATAGCCTTGGAATGGGCAATTCTTCCAATAATTATGAAGAGCAGCAGCAACAGGAAAAATACAGTTTGAACGTGAAATACAAAGACCAGGTTTTCAGTATAGTTGAATTTTCTTCTCAAATAGAGCAATGATACAACCAAAGTAAATAAGGGTAACAGAAAAAACAAAGCGACAGAAACCCTGGAAAGTATCCTGTCTTTAAATTCTGTCCCGTAATTTTCCGGATCTTCAACTGCTTCGTTCCAGTCACTTGATTTGGAATACAGAAATACATTCCAATAGTTTTTTTCATAATCTAATGCATCAAGAGCCATGAATGTGCTAACATCAGGATGTTCTTTTTGATATTCCATAAAGCCTTTGACTTTATCAAAGGTGTTTTCAAACCAACCAGAACCTGTACTTCTTATCAATGATTCAGATATTTTATAATCAATGGAATTTGATTTGAAAATGCTATCCATATGTTTTACAGCCCGGTTTTTTAAAGGCCCTTTTTTTGATATTTGAATCCACCCATCATTAAAGGAGCCTGCATCATTGACAGCAATACCTTTCTTTTCAATGAGCAAGCTTTCAATCTTGATATCAATTGCCTTTAGAAAACCAGTCATTACTGAATCTTTGGATTTTTGATAAGTATCATCAAGTTTAAAAGTTTCCAGAGAGCCCGGAGCCAACATGATAGAATCAACAAATGGCAAGATTAACATGCTATCTTGATCTCTTTTTTTTGATTTACTTTTTGTGGAATCTACCCTTTGGGATGCTTTTGCTATTCCTGCACTGATTGCCGATAATGTAACAGTATCAATTTTAATGTCATTTTCCTCTAAATCTTTTAAAGTTTCTGATGTGATCGAGTCAAGAACTGCAACTCCGTCTTTTGAATTCAATTTTGAAAGAATATTGCCGGAAGATTCATTTTCAAGTTTGTATCGATCAATAGTTTTAAATAAACCCACGACAAGAAAAAACAATATGGTAATTTGAAGGTATAATTTAAATGGATTCATATACCTCATTCTCTTTCCTTCGACATAATTCTTGGTTACATATCCGGGTTTAAAAATAAGGGTGGCTATTGTATTTAAAAGCCGACCATCAAAAGAAAGGAAATCATCAAAATAGGCAGAAAGATATTGCTTCAGACTGACCTTTTTCAGATCATTCACCTGACCACATCGAGAGCAAAAATTATCTTCTTCCGAAATATCATTTTCGCAATTCAAGCACCTGTTCCCGCGAATATTCCTCGTAAATCTCGTTATAGATTTCATAAATGAATTTACCTTCCAAAGATTTAAAAGTAAGCAAATTAATTAAAAGTAGCAGGAAGCATTAATTGGAATGTAGGGATGTGAACCCTGAATTTTTCCGAGGTTGAAAAATTGATCATGGTATAATGCCCGTTCATCGACCCTATGGGTGATAATAAAAAGCAATGTGAGGAGTAGGTATAAGATTGTTTGGGTTTAAGAATGGGTTTTTTTCCAACAACTCCCTCTCCTTCAACAACTTCAAGATCATTTAAGGAGTCGAAAATGTTCCAGCGCCTACTTAGTAATTGTACGGTGTCACTACTTTGATTTTCAATGGTTATGCTATAGCTAAAAGCATAATACACTTTGGAATTTTGAAAGCGATTGCCTTCAAAATTTGATGTGATTGATATTTTTATACCCTTTGTAACTTGTTGAACCATAGCTTTTCATTGTCGTCAATAGACGCTACAAAGATATGAATTATTTTAAAAAATATGAGACTTTCCTTTTTTGGTGTCTTTTGCAAATTCCCGGATGCTCTTTCTTTTTAATTCATTGATTAATGTATTGCGAAGCGGAGGGGCAAGGTGATGAATAGAACATGGATTATCATCACTGCATTGAGGAAGGCCTATAAAACAAGAATTAAAATTGCCATTTCCGTCAATACACTTAATGACCGATAAAAGATTGCCCGATAACTGATCTTCGTTGAGGAAAAATCCACCTTTGGGCCCTTTGGCCGAAGTAATGAGTTTTTCCTTATTTAAATTTTGAAATATTTTAGCTAGAAACGGTACCGGGACATTGATGGTTTCTCCCACTTCCCTTGACCCTAATTTACGATTGACAGAAGCGTGAATAGCGAGGTAAATGACTCCACGGACCGCATATTTACTTTGTTGGCTTAACATAGTACAAAGATAAAAGATAAATATGTCCTTTATATGATTAAAGTCATGGTTTTAGTTACTTATGTTGCATAATTTTATTACCTAAATACAATAATACAATAATTGAAAAACTAACCTTAATTTTTTTGATAATGAAAACTCGTATATTACTAATTACAGCATTATTCATTTTTTCTTTTGTTTCCTGCAAAAAAGATAAGCCCGCAACAGATACGGGTTCTGAAAAAGTGACAGAATCCACAGAGCACCAAGGACAGGCTTCTGTTACGGATACCGAATCGGATGCGAATGCGTTACAAGTGGCAAAATCTATAGATGATTTTAGCACCCTCGTGGCCGCAATTGAAGCAGCAGGGGTAGAAGATGCCGTTGTCAATGCAGGGCCTTTAACAATTTTTGCTCCCTTGAATTCGGCTTTTGCAAAATTGCCTGAGGGGACCGTGGAGAATTTGGTGCAACCTGAGAATAA
>JBFFLO010000224.1:0-5140 GCA_041554895.1 Lutimonas sp.
ACATAATCATTGAGCCGGTCATTTATAAAAGTAGAATGACTAAGCACACTGTCAGAAAGGCTCATGGCGTCAAAAAAATGGGCTTTGATCGCATTGAGGTAATCTTTCGGGTCTTTATAAGGAGTATCGGCATTATACTGTGCACTGGCTCTTATAAAATGGTTGGCCATTAAAGCTGAAGAGTTTTTTTCATAGGTATCTTGCTCCTTATTTAACTCAGAAAGGAATTTTTTGTATTCTTTTCTGAGCCCTGCTTCTTCATCTTTTTCGGTAGCCTTAAAATATAAAACTTGTATGGAATCAATTTTGTGTTGTTTTTGCTTAATCGCATTATAATAATCCTGGTAAACAATGTTTTCCTCCGATCGTGAAAATAAAATTGTTTTCACAGGATTATTGGGATCAAATGAGAATTCCACGGCTTCTTTGTTGTAAATAAATTCTACATACAAACTGTTCTCTATTTGATAATAGGCCCTGTAAACTCCAGCCGGTTGACCTTTTTCAATCTCAAATGTGAACTGACCATCAACGACATCTGCATTGGCAACATAGGTTTGGTCGCCATTTTGCATTTGATAGAGTAAGATCCATGAATAATCATGATCCGGATCGATGGTTCCCTGAATGGAAAATTGGGCTTGCAAAAAAGAACAAGTTATAACAGCAAAAATGAAAAGGATCTTTGTCATATAAAATTTTTGGCAAATGTACAATTAATCTTAAAAAGTGAATTATGTCAAAAGAGTCGAATAGCGCAAGCCCTTAAACCTTCAAATGAGTATATTTGAAAAAGCCTTTTTTTATGAACCTAAAGCAAAAGATCATCTGGATTACAGGGGCCTCATCAGGTATTGGTGCAGCTATGGCCGTTGAATATGCTGCATTGGGGGCGAAATTGATAATTTCCTCAAGAAACACTGAAGAACTCCATAAGGTGAGATCAAATTGTGCGGCACCTGAAAATATAAAGGTCCTAACAATGGATTTGGAAAAGCCTTCCGAGTTTAAAGAAATCGTAAAAGAGGCTGTTAATTCTTATGGCCATATTGATCTGATCATTCATAATGCTGGGATAAGTCAAAGATCCCTGGCAGCAGATACGAGTTTAGAAGTTGATCGAAAGATCTTTGAAATTAACTATTTCGGAACCATTGCCCTGACCAAAGAGCTCATACCGTATTTTAAAGAAAAAGCGCAGGGTCATTTTGTGGTGATCACCAGTGTTGTGGGAAAAATAGGAACACCCTTACGCTCTTCTTATTCGGCCTCCAAACATGCTTTACATGGCTTTTTTGATAGTTTAAGGGCTGAATTGTATAAAGACCATATCAAGGTAACCCTTATCTGCCCGGGATTTGTCAATACAAATGTTTCTATAAATGCCCTCACCGGGCAGGGTAAACAACAAGGAACCAAAGATAAAGCGACAGCAAATGGTTTGGATCCTCAATATTTCGCAAGAAAAGCCATCAAGTCAATTTACAATGAAAAACAGGAAGTGGTTATAGGGGGCTTTTTAGAAGTACTCGCTGTATATGTAAAAAGGTTTTTCCCAACGCTGCTTTCGAAGATGATCAGAAAGGTTGACGTGACCTAAGAGCCTTACTGGTTAGAGGCAATAATGTCGTTTAAATCTTCCTGAGTCAGATTGGTCTTTAATCCTACTAAAACAAGTTCATCTTCAGTTGATATTTCCAGCACGATTTCTTTGATTTTGTCCTTTGCCTCAAGCGTGAAAAAGGCAATGTTGTCATTATCGCTTTTTACCTTAACAACCTTTTCGAATTTTGAGCGATTGATGAATTTTTTAAATTTTTGGGTTTTATCATCAGCATTTTCAGAAAATATCAAGATACGGATATTCTTTGCTTTTTTTAGTAAAGGCTTGATCTCTTCAAAATCCTCATCAGGGAGAAAGTTTGCAATGAGCGAGCTGCTTAAACCAAAAGAAAATTCAGAATCTTCCTGGTGATTTTTATAAAAAGTGTTAAAAGATGTATTCGTGGCGCATGAAGTTGCAAATACTACAGCGAATAACAAGATAATTTTTTTCATGAGTAAGGCTTTTCCTTACGACGAGTGGTTTTTAATTTTGTAACAAATAAATTGTGATTTTAAATAGACTCAGTGGGTTCACTTGTAGTGAACCCCTGAGCCAGGAAAATTGTTAAAGCATTTCATTTGCTAAATTGGCTAATTCGGATCGCTCACCTTTTTCCAGTTTGATATGGGCAAAGAGTGCATTTCCTTTTAGCCTGTCGATCAAATAGGTGAGCCCGTTGCTGTGTTCATCCATGTAAGGCGTATCTATTTGATTGATGTCTCCTGTAAAGATCACTTTCGTGCCTTCACCAGCTCTTGTGATAATTGTTTTAACCTCGTGCGGGGTTAGGTTCTGGGCCTCGTCAATAATAAAAATGGCATTCGTTAAGCTCCGGCCTCTGATAAAAGCCAATGCCGTGATGGTGAGCAGTCCTGACTCCTGTAACTGTTCCAATACCCGACTCTTTTTCTCATTGGCTTTAAACTGGTTTTTGATAAAAGTAAGGTTATCCCAAAGAGGTTGCATGTAAGGTGAGATCTTATCCTCAGCATCACCCGGAAGAAAGCCGATTTCCCTGTTGCTCAATGGAACGATTGGCCGGGCAAGGATAATCTGGTCATATTTATTTTTTTGTTCGAGAGCAGAGGCGAGTGCAAGTAAGGTTTTACCTGTTCCTGCCACTCCTTCCAAAGCTACGAGTTTAATGTCTTCATTGAGCAAAGCATTCAATCCGAAAGTTTGCTCCGCGTTACGTGGTTTTATACCAAAAACATATTTTTTATCAACTTTCTCAATCACATCCGAGACACCGTTATATCTTGCAAGAACAGAATTTGTACAGTTGTTCAGAATATAGTAACCATTGGTTATTTTTTCTTTGCCTAAGATCCCTTTTTCTTTTATCTGATTTTTTTGATAAATGCTTTGTATGATATCGGCGTCTATATTATCTATGACCGGAAGACCTTCCGAAAATTTCTTAATGTTTTTTACCTTACCAGTTTCGTAATCTTCCGAAAGCAGGCCAATTGCCTTCGCCTTGAGCCTTAAATTGATGTCCTTGGTCACCAGGATAATAGCGTGGTTCTTCTCTTCATTCTGTAGTGAAATAGCGGCATTTATGATCTTATGATCGTTTTTAGGGCTGCCAAAGATTTCTTCGGCATCCTTTTTCTCCAAAGTAAGCGCATCCATGATGACTTTGATCTTGCCTTTATCTTTATCAAGTGATATCCATTTGTTCAACCCATCATTTCCTGAAAGTTTATCTAAAAACCGGATTACTTCACGTGCCTCAAAATTTTTTGTTTCGTTCCCGATTTTGAACTGATCCAGTTCTTCGAGAACGGTAATGGGAATGGCCACATCATTCTCTTCGAAATTGGTAATTGAATTATGATCAAATAGTAAAACAGAGGTGTCCAGAACGTAAATTTTCTTTGTCGTGCTTTTTTTCATATATTCTTTTTTAGGCGAGATCCCAACAATTTTAGCTGATGGGTTAATTTTTCATAGGTAGCATTTCAAATCACTATGATTATTTTTTTAAAAAAGTACGAAAAATTAGTATTGAACAAAGAATGAAAGTCCAAAATATGCGCCAACTTATTAACAGGAAATTAACTAAATCTGTTGAAGCGTCTGCAAAGCCTTCTCAATACTGTCAATTCGAATAAAAGTAATGAGTAGTCTTAATCCTTTTTTGGTTTGCTTTTCCTTCATAACCGAGGTCTTGGGATTTTGTTGAACATAGGTAAGTATTCTGGTGAAAAACGGGCTTTGGAAAAAATCGCTTTGCTGATCAGCGAGAAAATAGCCCACCATCCTCTTCTGTTTTAAAATCACCCTTTCCAGGCCTAGCGTTTTAGCCACCCATTTAAGTCTTACAGAGTTCAAAAGATCGACAGCCTCGACAGGAAGATCTCCAAAACGATCGATCAATTTCATTTCAAAAGATTTGATCTCATCTTCAGTTTCAAGTTCACTAAGTTCTTTATATAGACTCAGTCTTTCGGCAATACTGCTGATATAGTCATCCGGAAAGAGAATTTCAAAATCGGTATCGATTTGCACTTCTTTTACATATTCCCTGATTTGATCCTCATCCTGATTGTAGAGATCCTTGAATTCATTTTCTTTAAGTTCCTGAATGGCCTCATTGAGGATCTTTTGATAGGTTTCAAATCCGATATCGTTGATAAAACCGCTTTGTTCGCCTCCTAACAGATCACCTGCACCTCTTATTTCTAGATCTTTCATGGCAATATAAAAGCCACTGCCTAATTCTGAATGTATTTCAAGGGCCTGGATTCGCTTCCGGGCGTCATCAGTCATCATATGGTACGGAGGAGTGATCAGGTAGCAAAAAGCCTTTTTGTTCGATCTTCCCACACGACCCCTCATTTGATGCAGATCACTTAGACCAAAATTATTGGCGTTGTTGATAAAAATTGTGTTGGCATTGGGAACATCCAGCCCGCTTTCAACAATGGTGGTACTTACCAGAACATCAAATTCACCATTTATAAATTGCAGCATAAGTTGTTCCAATTGCCTGCCTTCCATCTGGCCATGACCGATACCGATTTTTGCATCAGGAACCAGTCTTTGTATCAGACCTGCAACCTCTTTGATATTTTCAATTCTGTTGTGAATAAAGAAAACCTGCCCGCCGCGAAGGATTTCATATCGAATGGCATCCCTGATGGTTTCTTCACCAAAACGGATAACATGGGTTTCAATAGGATGCCTGTTGGGTGGAGGCGTTTTAATCACTGAAAGGTCGCGGGCCGCCATGAGCGAAAACTGAAGGGTTCGCGGAATTGGCGTTGCCGTAAGCGTCAAGGTGTCAATATTTTCCTTAATTGTTTTCAGCTTATCTTTTACTGCAACACCGAATTTTTGTTCCTCGTCTATAACCAGTAGCCCAAGATCTTTGAATTTCACATTTTTACTGACCAGTTGATGGGTTCCTATGACAATATCCACAGCTCCGTTTTCAAGACCTTCCAGCACATCCTTTCTTTGTTTAGCTGTTCTGAACCTGTTTAAATAGTCTACTCTAAGCGGGAAATCTTTTAATCTTTCGCGAAA
>JBFFLO010000225.1:0-5138 GCA_041554895.1 Lutimonas sp.
AATGATGTCATGTTTCGTGATGATGTGGTATTGTCCATCCCCGGCATCTACGATCACGGCTTGATTGTTCTTGTGGATCAGGGATGAGATTTTCTCGACAGTAACATTCTTTTTTACGATCGGATAAGGTTTGCTCATCACTTCCTTAATTGGTTTGTCAGCGATATGCTTATCCTCAAAATATAATCTGAACAACTGGCTCTCATCAAGTGAACCGACAAAACCCTGGGCATCGATTACCGGAAGTTGGGATATTTCATATGTACGCATTCTCTCTATGGCATGAGAGACCAACTCCTCTGTTTTGACAGAGATCAATTTACCGTCATTCCTGTTTTTGATAAGATCTGCTGCAATCTTGATATTCTCATCAAGAAAACCGCGTTCCCTCATCCAGTCATCGTTGAACATTTTTCCAACATAACGGCTTCCATGATCGTGAAACAGGACGACAACTACATCATCGGGCTTAAAATGTTCCTTTAGCTGAAGTACTCCTTTTATGGCTGAACCTGCAGAATTTCCAACAAAAATCCCCTCTTCCCTTGCCAGTTTCCTGGTATACACAGCACCATCCTTGTCGGTTACTTTTTCAAAACCATCAATGATGTCAAAATTTACATTTTTAGGAAGTATATCTTCACCTATTCCTTCCGTGATATAGGAATAGATTTCATTCTGATCAAAAATCCCGGTTTCATGATACTTTTTAAACACAGAACCATAGGTATCTATGCCCCAAATTTTAATATTCGGGTTTTTCTCCTTTAAATATTTCCCTACCCCTGAGATCGTGCCTCCTGTACCAACTCCAACAACAAAATGAGTGACTTTACCATCGGTCTGCTCCCATATTTCAGGTCCAGTACTTTCATAATGGGCAGCTGTGTTGGAAAGGTTATCATATTGAAGTGCATACCAGGAATTAGGGGTTTCCTCAGATAATCTTCTAGAAACCGAATAGTAAGACCTTGGATCTTCGGGCTCCACATGAGTGGGGCAAACAACCACCTCAGCACCCAGTGCCCTTAAAATATCTATTTTTTCCTTGGACTGTTTATCCGCAATCACAAAAACGCATTTATATCCTTTGACATTAGCCGCAATAGCCAGGCCCATACCGGTGTTTCCTGATGTACCTTCAATGATGGTACCACCCGGCTTTAACAACCCGGAGGCTTCCGCATCTTCAATCATCTTGAGTGCCATCCGGTCCTTTACAGAGTTCCCCGGATTAAAGGTTTCGACCTTTGCCAATACAAGCGCATCGATTCCTTCAACTATTTTATTCAGTTTCACCAGCGGGGTGTTCCCTATGGTTTCCAATATATTTTTTGCGTATTTCATGAGCCTTTGTATGAGGTTCAAATTTAAGGAAAATAAAATCAGGAGAAACCTGTGCTTTCAAACAAAGAACTACGTGAACATTCCAGGAAATGCCGTTCTGGCATCCATACCTTGAACATACAGCCTGAAAACAGATCTAAGAAAACCAAGGCCATATCCAAAAAATTGCACATATACCGCCACAACGCTATTGATGGTCACGGCGATACTTTTCGTTTTAGAAAAGGCGTCAATCATTACGAAAAAGGTATATAAGATATAGACCAAGGTACCATAGACAATACCAAAGCATAAAAGTACGCATGCAGCCAAAAGGCCCAGTACAAACAAAGGGGGCAGCCAATAACTAAGTTTGGAAGTGCCCGGATACATTTTGTTCAGGATGGGGCGGGCCGCGCCAAAATTATTTGTTTGCTTAAAAAAGGCGGGCAAGGATGCTCTTCTTTTATGCCATACAAATGCCTCAGGTATTAAACGCGTAGAGCAACCTTTTCTTAAAAGCTTAAAGTTTAAATCAATATCCTCCCCTATTCGTTGTTTTGAAAATCCTCCTGTCAAGGTAAAAGCCTTTTTGGACAAACCCATATTAAAACTTCTCAACTGAAATTTTTTTGATGATGTTTCCTTATTTCTTAGGCCCCCGGTCGTGAGCAAAGAAGTCATGCTGTAGTTGATGGCCTTTTGCCAACTGTTAAAGCTTTCATGCGCCGCATCAGGTCCTCCAAAAGCATCTACATAATCCTGTTCAAGAGCCGTGTCAATGATTGAAAGATAGTTTTTGGGAAGAATGCAATCAGAATCCAATAAGATAAAATAGTCTCCAGAGGCTCTTTCCATCCCATAATTCCTGCTGTCACCGGGGCCTGAATTTTTCTTGAAGCAATAATGGATATTAAGCGTTTGCTCGTGTTTTTTGACTATTGAATTACTTGTTCTCTCTGAACCGTCTTCAACTATAATGACTTCAGGATCGTTAAAAGGTTCCTGCGCCGCTATGCTATCAAGCAACTCGTCGAGTTCCTCTGGCCTGTTGTAAACGGGTATGATGATTGAAAAACGCAAGATGGATTATTTTCAGTATCTATTAAAAAAATCGGAGAAATTAAGATCTGCTCAAAAATTTCCCCGATTATTATTTTGTGTTCAGATTTACATCGATTATTTCTCCTCTCCCATAAAATCCTCCATGATCACATCACTGATCCCCATATTTGAGAAACCTCCGTCATGGAATAAATTTTGTAAGGTAACTTTTCGTGTAAGGTCTGAGAAAAGAGTAAGGGTATAATCAGCACATTCTAAAGCTGTCGCATTGCCCAAAGGAGACATTTTTTCGGCATAGCTCAAAAACCCTCCAAACCCTTTTACCCCACTTCCCGCAGTAGTTGGTGTTGGCGACTGAGAAATCGTATTGACGCGGACCTTATGGTCACGTCCGAAGAAGTATCCGAAACTCCTGGCAACAGATTCCAGATAGGCTTTATTATCAGCCATATCATTATAATCAGGAAAAACTCTTTGAGCTGCCATGTAGGTCAGGGCTACAATAGAACCCCATTCACTCATAGCATTTTTCTTGTAAAGCACATTCATCACCCTGTGAAACGATAAGGCAGAAACATCAAAACCTTTATGTGTGTATTCGTAGTTAGAATCTGTATAATGCTTTCCTTTTCTTACATTAATGGACATCCCTATAGAATGAAGTACAAAATCGATTTTGCCTCCTAAAATTTCCAAAGATTTCTCTACTAAATTATCAAGATCTTCCATAGAAGTGGCATCAGCAGGAATAATCTCAGATCCCGTATCTTCAGCTAGCTTATTGATCTCTCCCATTCTCATTGCAATTGGGGCATTGGTCAACACGAATGTTGCTCCTTCCTCATGGGCTCTTTCAGCAACCTTCCAAGCAATAGAGTCTGCATTCAAAGCTCCGAATATGATTCCCTTTTTTCCTTTTAATAGATTGTACATATGAATTTATTTTTTTATTGGTTATTGTGCCTTAACATTTCCAGTGAAACAGCGGCAAAGTTAATAGATTATTTTTACATGCTATTATGATAGCAACTGTTTCGCATGAGCCAAGGCAGATTCTGTGATCTTGCTTCCTCCCAGCATTTCGGCCAATTCCACCAGCCGCTCTTCACCATTCAACAGCTTGATGTTCGATGAGACGACTTCGTCATGCTCCCTTTTATACACTTTATAATGATGATGCCCTTTAGCGGCAACCTGAGGAAGGTGCGTGATGGTAATCACCTGCATGTTCTTGCTCATTGCAAGCATCAACTCAGCAATCCTGTTGGAAACTTCACCCGAAACCCCGGTGTCAATTTCATCAAAAATAATAGCAGGTAAATTCGAATATTTAGAGAGGATCGACTTAACGGCCAGCATGATTCTTGACATTTCTCCACCTGAAGCTATCTTTTTCATATGCTCAAAGGTCTTCCCTTTATCAGATGACATCAGGAATTGCAAATGATCCCTGCCATTAAACATGAATTCTGCTGTATTTGACAGTTCAACCTTAAACCTCGTGTTCTTCATTTCAAGGCCTGCCAATGCTTTCTCAATTTGCCCGCTGAATTGAGGAATGGCTTTTTCCCTGCGATCGTGCAACTTCTCACAAAACTTATAAAGCCTTTCTTCTGCTGCTTTGATTTCTGTGGATTTCAAATTAATCGTTTCGTCAGCATTGTCTACCTCCTCAATTTTTGACTGGTACTGCTCACGAATTTCAATCAGCTCCTGAATTGTTCTAACCTGGTGTTTTTTTTGCAGATCATAAAGGAGTTGCAAACGGTTTTCGACGGTTTCCAAAGCTTGAGGATCATAGACCAAATTATCATTTTCAGTTTCCACCTCGTCGGTTATATCCTTAAATTCGATCAACAGACTTTTCATTCTATCCGACAAAGCCTCATAAAGCTCCGCATAGCGGCCTATGCGTGAAAGTTGTTGATTGATTTCAGAAAGCTGGCTCAAAACTCCTAAGGATTCCCTTTCTGACAGCTCCAGCACCCCCGATAAATTTGCTTTGATCTCTTCTATATGTGAAAGTTTTTCAAGGTCTTTTTCAAGGTCTTCAAGTTCTCCTGGTTTTAAAGCTGCTTTTTGTAATTCGTCCCAAAGGAATACATTATAGTCATATTCCTTCTGTGCCTGAAGCTGACCCTGCCTGATCTCTTCCAGCTCTTTTAGCATCAGCTTATATTGCTGGAAAGCCATGTGATAATCCTTTAAATATTGATTGTTATCGGCCAAAGAATCAATAATATGGAATTGATAAAACGGATCTGACAGTTGCAAGGTTTCATGTTGTGAATGAATATCGATCAACTGGCTGGTCAGGCTATTTAACACTGATAAATTTGTCGGGGTATCATTCACGAAGGCCCTTGATTTTCCATTGGGTAAAATCTCTCTTCTGATGATCACCCAAGGATCATAATCAAGGTCATTTTCTTTAAAGAACAGTTCCAGCTGGTAGGAGCCAATTTGAAATTCTGCTTCTATTATACACTTTTTTGCTTTGTCATAGACCAGGCTTGTATCTGCTCTTTTACCAAGTACCAGGGCCAGCCCCCCCATTAAGATAGACTTACCTGCTCCGGTTTCCCCGGTAATGATGGACAGCCCATCTTTAAAATCTACTTTCAGATTTTCTATAAGTGCATAATTCTTTATGGACAATGATGCGAGCATAGCTACTTCTCAATTAAAAAGATACAGATCAATAAACAAACTTAAATAAAAAGTTACAGGAATCTACTAGCGACTAA
>JBFFLO010000226.1:0-5126 GCA_041554895.1 Lutimonas sp.
AACAGATCGACTGTGGCCTTTAATGTAATTTGATCAATAGGCTGTCCAAAATCAGGCTTTACCATTTCCAAATACCAGGAGGAAAAATCTTCCCAAACCAACTTATAAATTGCCGTTAAGGCATCAGATAATCGATATTGATCAAATTGCTCATCAATAAAAGCCAAGGTTTTTTGAAACCTGGCTTTGTACCAGGCTATGGCTATTTTTGACGATTCCGGTTGGACCGCAGTTTCTGAAACTTCCCATCCTTTTACAAGCCTGAATCCATTCCATATCTTATTTGCAAAATTTCTTCCCTGCAACATCAGGCTTTCATCAAACAGCAAGTCATTTCCTGCCGCAGAACTCATTAAAATCCCTGCTCTTACACCGTCAGCCCCATAGTTATCCATCAAGTCTATAGGATCAGGTGAATTCCCCAATGACTTGGACATCTTCCTTCTTTGTTTATCCCTTACAAGCCCTGTTAAATATACATTTTGAAAAGGTTTTTCATGAGCAAATTCATAACCTGCAATAATCATCCGGGCCACCCAAAAGAAGAGTATATCAGGACCGGTTACAAGATCATTTGTAGGATAGTAATATTTAAAATCTTCATTATCAGGCTCATTAATACCATTAAAAACGCTTATCGGCCATAACCAGGAAGAAAACCAGGTATCTAAAGAATCTTCGTCCTGCCTCATTTCGTTTAGGCCCAAAAATTCATTTCCGGTTTTTACCCTAGCCAAATTCAAGGCCTCCTCTATGGTCTCTGCAACTACATAATCATTTGTGCCTTGCCCGTAATAATAAGCCGGAATCCTATGGCCCCAATATAACTGTCTCGATATATTCCAGTCACGTATATTCTCCATCCAGTGCCTGTAGGTATTCACAAATTTATGAGGAACCAACTGAACATCACCACTAACCAAAACCGCATCAATGGCCGGTTTAACCAGGTCTTCCATTTTTAAAAACCATTGCTCTGAAATTTTTGGTTCGATCACGGCTTTGGTCCTCTCCGAGGTTCCTACCTTATGCATGTAGTCTTCGGTTTTAACCAAAAAACCCTTTTCTTCCAATTCTTTAACAATCTCTTTTCTCACTACAAAACGATCCTTGCCTTCATAGTGTAATCCATTGGCATTTAAAGTGGCATCATCATTAAATATATCGATCACTTCTAAATGATGCTTTTCGCCAATAAGCTTATCATTCGGATCATGTGCCGGAGTGATCTTCAGACTCCCTGTTCCAAATTCCACATCAACATAAGAATCCTCAATAATGGGTATGGCTCTTCCAACAATTGGGACAATAGCCTTTTTCCCTTTTAAATGAGAAAATCTTTTGTCTTCAGGATGTACGCATATCGCCGTATCCCCTAAAATCGTTTCGGGCCTGGTTGTTGCAATTTGAATGAACTCATCACTTCCTTCAATGGCATAATTGACATAATATAATTTACCCGGTTTCTCTATATAGATCACCTCTTCATCACTCAAAGTTGTTTTAGCTTCAGGATCCCAGTTAACCATTCGATACCCTTTATAGATCAAACCCTTGTTATGTAAATCTCTGAAAACTTTAATTACAGATCTGTTAAGGTCCTCATCCATGGTGAATTTCGTTCTTTCCCAATCACACGAAGCTCCCAGTTTTTTTAACTGTTCCAGAATCAGGCCCCCATGTTTATGGGTCCACTCCCAGGCGTGCGCTATAAACTCTTCTCTGCTAAGGTCCGATTTTTGAATGCCTTCTTCCTTTAACTTGGCAACCACTTTGGCCTCCGTGGCTATAGAAGCGTGATCGGTACCCGGAACCCAGCAGGCGTTAAAGCCCTGCATCCTCTTGCGTCGAATCAATACATCTTGAATGGTATTGTTCAACATATGCCCCATATGCAATACCCCTGTTACGTTAGGAGGCGGGATCACAATGGTATAGGCTTCCCGTTCATCCGGTTCTGAATGGAAATAATTATTTTCCATCCAGTATTTATACCATTTTGCTTCTACCGAGCCTGCATTGTATTTTGCTGGGATATTCATATGTTAAAATTTTGTCAAATAGTGTGCAAAATTACAATTTTAAGCAATAAATTCATTCAATTAAAGTTAGATTTATTTGAAAATATATTATTTTTGAAGCAAATTATTTATCATGAAAAAAATACTGGTTTTATTATTTATTGGAGTGATGTCCTTCTCAATGAATGGACAAACAAAAGAAGAAATTAGAAAAGATTATACAGGACCTGTTTTTGAATTCGACAGTGACGTTATAGATTATGGAGAAATTGCTGTAAATTCAGATGGTAACAGAATTTTTAAGTTTAAAAATGTGGGTAAATCCCCATTGATTATAACGAATGTAAAGGGTAGCTGTGGATGCACCGTTCCAACAAAACCGGAAGAGCCTATTATGCCAGGTGAAAGCGGTGAAATTAAAGTGAAATATGCAACTAACAGGATCGGCCCATTCTCAAAAACCGTGACCATAACTTCAAATGCCTATGAACCTACTTTGGTATTAAAGGTAAAAGGGCGGGTTCTTGAGCAACAAGCCGATGAGCTTCAAAAAAAGAAAAGCATCGTTTCTGACAGCAACTAAAAAAAAGCCCTTCGGGGGCTTTTTTTTTACAACATACTTTTTAGATAAAACTCATATCTCAGGTGCTGTCCGTTCCTGTCGACAAGAACCTTGATTTTTTTATCTTCCTTCTGCGACAACATATAGACAATTTCTTCCATTTCCAAGTTGTAAGCTTCTTTTCCGTTGATCTCTAAAAGGATATCATCTTCTCTCAATCCTGCATAATGTGCCGGTGACCCTTTTCTGATCAAGGATATTTTATAACTGGGTTTGTAGGTAAGCCCAAAAGTGTAAAAAATCGTCGTGATCGATACGCCTTGGTTATCCTTGGGAAGAGGAACCTGGTACTTGTTTTCTCTTACCAGCATTTCACCACCGTATACCAACTCCATGCCACTTTTATTATAGAGAAATGGTGCCCGATAAAATCTTCCGTTCTTTTTTAAGGTTACGCGACTGTTTGGATAATCCATGATAACCTGAAACCTCTTTAAAATTCCAGCCCCTAAAGTTCCGTTTCTATCCCTGTTCGCATGTACTCTTAATATGGACGTCGAATCAGGATAAGAAACTGAAGCATCTTCAAACTCAAAATCCCCGATTTTTAACTTTTTGATTTTACTTCTTTTTCCTGAAATATTCCCGTTAAGGCCCTTTCCCAAGTGATCCTCAAAATAGTTGTCTCCTACCAAAATGTCAGGGTTTGAATGTGGAAATAACCATAGGGAATCGCCTCCTCCGGAATCAATGAGCAATTTCACCGAAACTTCCTTTCCCAAATGATTTTCGACAATCGCATCTATAAACGGTTTGCCATTGTAGAAATCAAGAGGGAAGGTTTGACAGCCCCTGCACTCAGAAAACTCATAAAAATCAGGGTCATAAAAAGTTAGTTTTTGCGAACCGTAGTTGATCTTGACCACAAAATCCTGAAATAGATCACATCCAATTATCCCATGAATATCCATGCCCATTTTTGCAGATAGATCGAATAACTCATCTGTGATGGCAAATAAAGAAAGTTTTGGGTTAACGATACCTTTGAATTTGAAGTAATTCCCTTCGGAAGTTAAAGCATTAATAGGCTGGCCTTCACCAAGCCCCCTTAGCTGGATCTTTTCAACATTGCGGAGCTGAAGAGAGTCTTCAAACTTAAGGTTGAACAAAATGGTTTTTTTTATCCCGGTATCCAGTAAAAAATTCAGTTTCCTTCCATTTATCTCAGCTTCGAACACGATCAAATTGTTTACCAAAGAAAATGTCATACTTTCACTTTTCTTGCTGGTATCCAACATTCTGAACCTACCCTGTGCCTGTAAAGACAGGGTAATACTAAAAAATAAAAGCAACAGAATACCTCTTTTAAACATCATTGAATATGCAATAGCCTCAGGAAAGTAATATAAAATTAAGAGACGGCCATAATTTTAAGAAATATTTAGCTTTTCGAAATTACCTTCATCTCTTGCTATTTTTTTACATACTCATTTAACTTTTCAAGGATGAACGGAACCATTTCTTTGGCAATGATAAAACCGATGAAAAACTTACGGGTTTTTTTATTGGCCATAAGCACCGTGCTGATCAGATTCATAGCCATTTTTTTATAATGTTCAAGAGAAACCGATTCCATGGAATCCCTCAAGGAGCTTCTTATTGATCCGCCCTGGAATATTCCGGTCGCAATAGATAACAAGGGACTATTGAGAAATTCATCCTCTTGCTGCTTTATCCTGCTTGCTAATTCTTTTTTCGCCAGGTTCAATTCACTGAACGTCGTGATCCTGGCTGTTGACCTACTCTTCATACTCATTAAATTCATTAAAATCATCATCATCTGTAAGGGCTGCCTCCACAATCTTATCTTTGACTTTTAATTCTACTTTATCCTTGGCAACCAAAGCATAAATAACGAGTAAAATCATGTAAAAAAGACCGACCAAAGCAAAACCGGCAACCTCACTTTCAAAAAAAGTGGAGAGCCAAAAGGCCAGGGAAATACTGAACATAAGTAAAATCAGTATACCCATGACCAACAGCAAAAACGAACTGACCAATGCAGCTGCTACATTCGCGATGGCCCCGATAAAATTAAACTTAACAAGTTGAATCCTGTTTTCAACATACTTTTTAACCAAATCAATCATTAGCCTGTTTCAATATTGATTTATATTCAATTTGAACTGGATTCCACAGTCGCACTTTCCTTTCTAATTGATTCGATCTTTTCAGATAGCTCCTTTTCAAGATCTTTCACCTTGGCATAAACCTTGTCATATTTTTCTTTTACAGAAGCCTTAACATCACCAAACTTTTCTTTGAAATCATTCAATGATTCTTTATCCAAATCCTTAATTTTTTTTGATAGTTCATTAAATTTTTTATCCAGATCACTCTTGATTTCTTCAGCTTTTTCTGAAAGATTTTCCCGAGTTTCTTTTCCGGAAGCCGGAGCAAGAAGCAATCCTGCTACCGCACCCGTTGCTGCACCTAAGATCAGCCCTAACAACAATTTAGAATCACTTGACATAATAGTGTTA
>JBFFLO010000227.1:0-5111 GCA_041554895.1 Lutimonas sp.
AGGACACTTTCAGGTCAAACTGCTGAAGCCTTCCTGATCTCGGTATCCCATATTCCTTTATTAACCGTAGGATTTAACTGTGCCCTTGGAGCCAATTTACTGCAACCACATTTGGAAGCAATTGCACCAAAAACAGATTTCGCTATTTCGGCCCATCCCAATGCCGGGTTGCCCAATGCTTTTGGGGAGTACGATGAGACGCCACAGCAAATGGGAGCACAGATAGAAGCGTATATGAAAAGAAATTTAGTCAATATAGTTGGAGGATGTTGCGGTACAACGCCTGAGCATATCAGCGTTATAGCTGCAATTGCGGCAAAGTATCAACCCCGACAAATTCAAATGCAATCGAAATAATGGCGAGAGAGAAGAAAAGATATTTACACCTGTCAGGATTGGAGCCCTTAGTGCTCAATGAAAACAGCAATTTCATCAATGTAGGAGAAAGGACCAACGTGGCCGGTTCCAAAAAATTCCTCCGGTTGATCAAGGAAGAAAAGTTTGACGAGGCACTTGATATTGCCAGGCATCAGGTCGATGGCGGGGCACAGATCATCGATATCAATATGGATGACGGGTTGATCGATGGCAAAGAGGCCATGGTAAGGTTTATGAACCTTATCGCGGCAGAACCGGATATTTGCCGGGTACCCATCATGATAGACAGTTCTAAATGGAAGATCATTGAAGCAGGTTTGCAGGTGGCCCAGGGAAAATGCGTGGTAAACTCTATTTCTCTTAAGGAAGGAGAAGATAAGTTTATCTGGGAAGCGACCCGGATCAAAAGGTATGGAGCGGCAGTGATCGTAATGGCCTTTGACGAAGTGGGACAGGCAGATAATTATGACAGAAGAATCGAGATCGCAGCGAGATCTTATGATGTTTTGGTGAACCAGGTAGGTTTCGCGAGAGAGGACATTATATTCGATCTCAATATTTTTCCGGTAGCGACCGGAATGGATGAGCATAAGCGAAATGCCATCGATTTTATAGAAGCCACGCGTTGGGTAAGAGAGAACTTGCCAGATGTAAGCGTGAGTGGAGGTGTTAGCAATGTATCCTTCTCCTTTAGAGGTAACAATGCCGTAAGGGAGGCCATGCATTCGGTGTTTTTGTACCATGCTATCCAGGCAGGAATGAATATGGGCATCGTGAACCCGACCATGCTGGAGGTATATGATGAAATACCCAAAGATCTATTGGAACATGTAGAAGACGTGATTTTAAACCGAAGAGATGATGCTACAGAACGTTTACTGGATTTTGCCCAAACAGTGGTTGGAACAAAGAAGACTGCTGTAGAAGAACAGTTGTGGAGAAGTGAATCGGTTCAAGACAGGATCACCCATGCTTTGGTCAAGGGAATAGATGCTTTTATTATCGAAGATGTGGAAGAAGCAAGAACACAGGTAGAAAAACCCATAGAGGTCATTGAAGGCCATTTAATGGTGGGTATGAATGTGGTAGGAGATTTGTTCGGATCAGGAAAGATGTTTTTACCACAGGTCGTAAAATCGGCCAGGGTGATGAAAAAAGCAGTAGCCTATCTCAATCCGTTTATTGAAGCTGAAAAGGGAGAAACACAAAGAACCCTTGGAAAGGTTTTGATGGCAACCGTTAAAGGAGACGTTCATGATATAGGCAAGAATATTGTAAGCGTTGTGCTGGGTTGCAACAATTATGAAATTGTGGATCTTGGGGTGATGGTGCCTCCCGAAAGGATCATTGAAACAGCTATTGCAGAAAATGTGGATGCCATCGGACTGTCGGGCCTGATCACACCTTCCCTGGATGAAATGGTTTATCTGGCCCAAGAAATGGAAAGAAGAGAAATGGATATCCCACTTTTGATCGGAGGCGCCACTACGTCAAAGGCGCATACCGTTGTAAAGATCGATACCGAATATAAAAACGCCGTGGTTCATGTGAATGATGCTTCAAGGGCTGTCACGGTAGTTGGGGACTTATTGAATAAAAATACGGCAAATGCCTATGTGGCAAACCTTAAAAAAGATTATGAAGATTTTAGGGAGAAGTTTTTAAAGAGGGGAAAAACAAAACGTTATGTTTCTTTAAATGAAGCCCGAAAAAATAAGTTTAAGATCGATTGGGAGCAGTCAAAAATTACCAGACCAAAAGAAATGGGCATTCAGGCTCTTAAACAGATCAGTTTAAAGGACCTTATGCCTTATATCGACTGGCAGCCCTTTTTTATTTCATGGGATCTTCACGGAAAGTTTCCGGGGATTTTGAACGATGAGCTTGTTGGAGAACAGGCTACCCATCTGTATGAAGATGCCCAAAAAATGATTGAAATGATCATTGCGAAACAATTGTTCAAGGCAAAGGGGATTTTTGGCCTTTTTGAGGCGAATACTGTGGATGAAGATGATATCCTGATCACTAAAAACAAGCAGGAAATAGCCAGGTTCAGGACGCTGCGCCAGCAGTTGCATAAAAAAGAAGGGATACCAAGCTATGCCCTGGCAGATTTTATTGCACCGGTTAGAGAAACCCAGGATTATATGGGTGCCTTTTGTGTGGCAATTTTTGGAGCAGATGAATTGGCAAAAAAATACAAAGAAACCGATGATGACTATAATGCCATTTTAGTACAAGCCATTGCCGATCGTTTTGCTGAGGCCTTTGCAGAATATCTGCACAGGCAGATCAGGATCAGGCACTGGGGCTATTCAGCAAACGAAACGCTTGGCAATGAAGAACTGATCAAGGAGGCCTATACCGGTATCCGTCCGGCACCAGGGTACCCGGCCTGTCCTGACCACCTGGAAAAAGACACGATCTGGCAGTTGCTGGATGTTGAAAAAACTATTGGTGTCACCCTGACCGAAAGCAAGGCCATGTGGCCGGCTGCTGCGGTATCAGGCTATTATTTTGCCAATCCCAAGGCTCGATATTTTGGACTTGGCAAGATCAGGGAAGATCAGGTCATTGATTATGCCAATAGGAAAGGGATCTCCAAAGAAATGGCCATGAAATGGCTTCAGCCAAATTTGTCAGTATAACAATAGAACAAAAAGCAGCGACCGTTTGTCAGCATTAAACGGTCAATACATATTAAGATGAAAGTTACAGAACACATAAAAAACGCAAAAGGGAAAACCTTGTTTTCATTTGAAATTATTCCACCTCAAAAAGGTCAGAACATTCAAAAACTTTATGATAATATAGACCCCTTAATGGAATTTAGGCCGCCCTTTATAGATGTGACTACCTCCAGGGAGGAGCATGTTTATATACAAAAGGAAGGAGGGCTTTTAGAGCGAAAGGTTACGCGTATGAGGCCAGGAACCGTAGGTATTTGTGCCTCATTGATGAATAAATATAAGGTAGATACGGTTCCTCATGTTTTATGCGGAGGATTTACCAAAGAAGAAACTGAGTATGTTTTGGTCGATTGCCATTATCTGGGGATAGACAATGTTATGGCGCTTCGAGGGGATGCTATGAAGGATGAAGCCTATTTTATGGCAAAAAATGAAGGGAACAATTTTGCCTCTGAGCTGGTAAGACAGATCAGTGACCTGAACAAAGGAATCTATCTGCATGATATTGTAGAAACTACTTATAACTCAGATTTTTGTATCGGTGTTGCAGGGTATCCCGAAAAGCATATGGAATCGCCCAGCATGCAGGCTGATCTCAGAAGGTTGAAAGAAAAGATCGATCTGGGTGCAAAATATGTAGTGACCCAGATGTTTTTTGACAATAAAAAATATTTTGCTTTTGTAAAGGCAGCAAGGGCTATGGGTATTGAAGTGCCTATTATTCCGGGTATCAAGCCAATTGCCGTCCAGCGTCATCTAAATATACTTCCACAGGTTTTTAGCCTGGATCTTCCGGATGTACTTGTTAGTGAAGTTGAAAAATGTAAAAACAATGCTGAGGTGAGGCAGGTTGGTATTGAGTGGGCAATACAACAGTCCAAAGAACTTATTGAAGCCGGGGTTCCGGTATTGCATTATTATTCTATGGGAAAATCGGATAATATTAAGGCGATTGCGAGGGAGGTTTTTTAGTATTAATGCTACATTAGTAATGCGTGAATGCGTGAATGCATGAATGAATCGTGATATGACCGCTCAGCGGGCGACTTCAGTTCACCCGCTGATTTTTCTTTTGAGGACCGAAGAAGGAAATGCTGAAATGTTACAATGCTTGAATGTATGAAATAGAAGATTCAGCGAAGCTAATGCATGATGCTTGGATGTGAGAATACTTCAAAAATCTCAAATCAACATTCTCCAATCTTCAATCTCAAATCAAGGCGGTTTATTTCATTGAATCATTCCCACAATTCATCAATCCATCATTTTTTTAGATACAGCTATAAGAAAAATAGATTTTGAATGGTTTATAAGGGGAAATAATTTCATATTTTTGTTCCCTATTTAAATGACAAGAAATAATTAAACTATAAAATTATGGCAATAGAAGTAACAGATGCTAATTTTGAGGAGGTTGTATTGAAATCCGACAAACCGGTTTTGGTTGATTTTTGGGCAGCTTGGTGTGGACCTTGCAGAATGTTGGCTCCAATCGTTGAGGAGTTAGACAAAGATTTTGAGGGTAAGGCTAAGATTGTGAAAGTAGACGTTGATGCGCATCAGGAATTTGCCGCTAAGTACGGTGTTCGGAATATTCCAACTGTTCTCGTTTTTAAAGGAGGAGAAGTTGCTGATAAGCAAGTTGGTGTGGCACCGAAAAATGTATATACTGAAAAATTGAACGCTCTTTTGTAAGAAAAACCGAGCTTTATTATAACGGCCTAAAGGTTTGATCATATTATGATCAAGCCTTTTTTTGTGCCAAAAATTCTGGACCTGTGAGCTATTTTTTAATGATCCTGCTAATATTGGAATCATTTTTTATTGAACATTTCTCCTTACTTTTGATCTATGACAAAAGCCGATTTAAATCAGATCGATAGCATACCTAATATTGAGCTGCTTGCCAAACAGGTCGTGGAAGGTTTTATTACCGGGATGCATAAAAGTCCGTTTCACGGTTTTTCAGTAGAGTTTGCAGAGCATCGCTTGTATAATAAAGGTGAAAGTACACGTCATATTGACTGGAAGTTGTTTGCCAAA
>JBFFLO010000228.1:0-5109 GCA_041554895.1 Lutimonas sp.
GTTTTGATAATTCTGCGGCTAACTTGATGCGTTGCGCCTCGCCTCCTGAAAGGGTAGTGGATTGCTGACCTAAGGTGATATAGCCCAAGCCTACATCCTCTATTGTTTTCAATTTCAGATAGATCTTGGGGATGTTCTTAAAAAACTTAACAGCTTCCTCAATGGTCATATCCAATACATCAGAAATAGATTTGCCTTTATAGCGAACCTCAAGTGTTTCCCTGGTAAACCTTTTGCCCTGACAAGTTTCACATTCTACTTCCACATCAGGAAGAAAATTCATTTCAATGACCCTAACGCCACCTCCCTTGCAAGTCTCGCAACGGCCATCTTTGACATTAAAAGAAAACCTGCCTGGTTTGTACCCTCTGATCTGGGCTTCAGGTGTTTTAGCGAAAAGGCTTCTGATCTCCGCAAAAACCCCGGTATAAGTGGCAGGATTAGACCTGGGGGTCCTTCCAATGGCTGTTTGGTTGACATCTATGACCTTATCAATGTGCTCTAAACCCTCAATCGACAAATAGGGCAATGGTTCTTTGACAGCCTTATAAATATGCCTGTTCAAAATTGGATATAAAGTTTCATTGATCAGAGATGATTTGCCGCTTCCAGAAACTCCTGTAACGCCAATAAGCTTACCAAGAGGAATGCTTAGGGTTACGTTTTTTAGATTATTTCCCTTTGCTCCTTTAAGGATGATTTCCTTGCCGCTTCCAATTCTTCTTTTTACAGGTATTTCAAAGTTTCTTGTTCCATTGAGGTAATCTGCTGTGAGCGTGTTGCTATTGAGCAATTCTTCAGGAGTTCCAATACTTATGATCTCACCACCGTGTTTACCCGCCTCTGGGCCAATATCGATCACGTAATCTGAGGCGATCATCATATCTTTATCATGCTCGACCACGAGCACAGAATTACCCAAATCACGCAATTTTTGTAAGGATTCGATCAGTTTGATATTGTCCCGCTGATGCAACCCAATACTGGGCTCATCAAGGATGTACAATACGCCAACAAGCTGCGAACCTATTTGAGTGGCCAGGCGAATTCTTTGGGCCTCTCCTCCTGAAAGGGTTTTTGAGCCCCTGCTTAAGGCGAGGTAATTGAGCCCTACATCCATTAAGAACTGAATTCTTGTTCTTAGTTCCTTTATGATTTCAGAACCTATCAGCACTTGCTTTTTAGTTAATTTTGGTTCCAGTTTATCAAACCAAGAGGCAAGATGATCGATATCCATTGCTGAAAGGTCAGCAATAGAGGCTCCATTTATTTTAAAATAAAGGGCTTCCTTTTTAAGCCGATCGCCTTTACAGACAGGACAATTCACTTCGTCCATAAATCCTTTCGCCCATCTCTTGATCGAGCCAGATTGGCTGTCGTTATACTGATTTAAAATAAAGTTGCTAATTCCCTCAAAATCAATGTCATATTTTCTTGACACCCCTAATTCTTTGGAGTTGATCTCCAGTTTATCTTTTCCACCATAGAGTATCAAATTCATGGCATTCTCGGGAATGTCCTTAATAGGATCTGATAATCTAAAACCAAATTTATCGGCTATATGCCCAAGCTGTTTGAATATCCATGATTTTTTCTCCTCGCCCAGTGGAGCAAGACCACCGTTTTTAATAGACAATTGTTTATTCGGGATCATTTTATCCAAATTGATCTCGTGAACTTTTCCAAGCCCATTGCAGTTGTCACAGGCACCTTTAGGGGAATTAAAGGAAAAGGAATTGGGTTCTGGTTTTGGGTAGGAGATACCTGTCGACGGACACATCAGGTTTCTGCTGAAATACCTGGGTTGCGATACATTGTCATCTTCGGTATGACTGACCACCATAAGTGTTTCATCTCCGTGATACATGGCCGTCCTTATGCTTTCCATCAGGCGTTTGCCCGATGCTTCATTGATCAGAAGCCTGTCAATCACGATTTCTATATCATGGGTTTTGTAACGATCCAGTTTCATGCCTCTTTCAATTTCTTTTATCTCACCGTCCACACGAACCCTAATAAATCCCTGTTTGGAAATTTGCTGGAACAACTCTCTGTAGTGGCCTTTTCTTGACTTGATGACCGGTGCGAGGATCATTGCCTTTCCGTCTTTAAAGTCATTCATGATCAGCTCATGGATTTCTTCGTCACTATAGCTCACCATTTTTTCGTTGGTATTATAGGAGTAGGCAACACCAACCCTGGCATAAAGCAGTCTTAAAAAGTCATAGATTTCAGTGATGGTCCCTACTGTCGATCTCGGACTTTTACTTGTTGTTTTTTGCTCAATGGCGATTACCGGAGAAAGTCCTTCGATCTTGTCGACATCCGGGCGTTCAAGCCCTCCCAGGAATTGTCTTGCATAAGCAGAAAATGTTTCTATATACCTTCTTTGTCCTTCAGCATAGATCGTATCGAAAGCAAGTGAAGACTTTCCACTGCCGCTCAAACCAGTAATTACAACCAGTTTTTCCCTTGGAATACTGACATCAATGTTCTTTAAATTATGAACCCTTGCACCAAGTACCTCAATACAATCTTGTTTTACACCCATATAAAGTTGAAAAAATGCAAATTTACTCAATTGAAATCAGTTTTAAATTATAGATGTATTCTAAATTTTATTTTTATAAATTGCAGTAAAAAAAATTAGCTTGAGCTTCATACATTCCATACGCCATTTTTTTGAGATCAGAGGTTTTGATGTTTCCGCAAGGTTTGCAGATAAGCTTGGTATACGTGCCAGTAATGTGCGCCTGTTTTTTATTTATATTTCCTTCGTGACAGTTGGGCTTTCCTTTGGGATTTATCTCACTTTGGCGTTTCTGTTAAAACTAAAGGACATGATCTATACCAAAAGGACTTCAGTTTTTGATTTATAAACTTTAAAATATATTGAGTTGGCATTTAAAAGTGGTTTTATAAAATCAAGATTCTACATTGCTTTGAGCATGTTGTTCTTGATCATTTTGATCGGTACACTTGGGTTTGTTTTTATAGCAGATTATGGATGGATAAATGCTTTATACATGACCGTTATTACCATTTCGACGGTTGGGTTTAAGGAGGTACAGCCATTGGACGCTGATGCCAAAATATTCACGATTTTACTGATCATAACAAGTATCACTATTTTTGGTTACATTATTTCAGTGATCACCGATTATATTGCAAATAATAAATTCATTGAGGAACTTAAATTAAAGCAGGTGCAAAAAAAAATTCAAAGTTTGGAGAGGCATACGATCGTTTGTGGATTTGGGCGAAACGGTAAGCAGGCAATGGCAAGATTAAGGAGTTATAAAAAAGGCTGTGTGATCATAGAGAGCGATCCTGAATTGGTTGAGGAAATAGAAGCTGACGGATCAATGTTATATATAAAAGGAGATGCGACTAGTGATGAAGCATTGCTGGCAGCGGGTATAGACAGGGCCAGTAGTTTGATCACCACACTGCCTTCTGATGCAGATAATTTGTATGTGGTCCTTTCCGCCAGGCAGTTGAACAAGGAATGCACAATTGTTAGCAGGGCATCTATAGACACTTCCTATAAAAAGTTAAAGATAGCCGGAGCCGATAATGTAATTATGCCAGACAAACTGGGAGGCGCACATATGGCGTCATTGGTAATTACCCCAGACATTATGGAATTTATTGACCGCCTTTCAATCGAAGGTGAAAGCTCTTCGAATATTGAGGAATTGGTTATTGAGGACCTGCCTGAAGAATATACGAATAAATCGATTTTTGATCTGGATCTTAGAAAGAGGACCGGTTGCACGGTGATCGGATTTAAAACACCCGATAAAGAATACATCATAAATCCTGATGCTTCGACCAAGCTGGTGCCTAAATCTAAGCTTATCGTTATTGGCAGGCCGTCAGAGATTCGTAAGCTCAATAAATTATTCTAAAAATAAATCTACTGTGTTGAGGAGAATATTGATAACGGGCAGTAATGGTTTGCTTGGTCAAAAACTGGTGAAATTATTTTTAAAGAAACCAGGTTATGAGATCCATGCCCTGTCCAGGGGGCCTAATCGTCTTGACCGCCAAAAAGGTTACCTATATCATGATATTGATTTACTGGATAAAGAAGCATTGATAGATACCCTTGCTCAAATTGATCCCGAAGTGATTGTGCATACTGCAGCCATGACCAATGTTGATGCCTGTGAATTACAACAGGAGAAATGTGATCGAATGAATATAGAAGTCGTGGCCAATATTCTTGAGTATTGTGACGACAAGGATGTTTATCTGGTTCATCTTTCGACTGATTTTATCTTTGACGGAAAAAAAGGAAGTGTATATAAGGAGGATGATCAGCCTAATCCGGTCAACCATTACGGGCTATCAAAATTAAAGTCTGAAGAATTGATCACAAATTCAAAAGTAGACCACGCTATACTTCGCACAATACTGGTTTATGGTATTGTGGATGGAAACGATAGAAGCAATATAGTCCTGTGGGTTAAGAATTCGCTTGAGGATAAAAAGGAAATACATGTGGTGACAGACCAATTAAGGATGCCAACTTTTGCAGAGGATCTGGCTGAGGCCTGCTGGCTTGCTGTCGAAAAGAGGGCAAGGGGTGTGTTCAATGTCTCAAGTAATGAATTGATGAGTATATATGAGATAGCTTTAGCTGTAGCTGACGCCTTTGATTTAGACAAAAAACTAATCAAGCCGGTAAGGACAAATGCCTTAAGTTTACCGGCAGACAGGCCTTTGAGTACAGGTTTCGATCTTAACAAGTCGATTACGGAAATTAATTTGCCCTCGTATTCATTTTTAGACAGACTTCAAGTTTTTAAGGATCAGCTGAATAGCTTAGAGGTATGATGAGGTGACAAAAAAAATCCTTAATTGTTAATAAGTTTGACCCTCTTTTTATTTTCTATTATTAAGATTTGTTTTACATTTGCAGTCCCGTTTTTTATGGGTCCGTTCATTGTGAAGAAATTGATTGTATAGAAAGGTAAATAAAATTTAGATTTTATTTGTTGGTTAAAGAAAAGGGTTATAAATTTGCAATCCTTTTTTTTGTGACTATTATATCATGATGGTCCAGATTCTTACGGCAAAATTAGGAGCTATAATAAGTCAAAA
>JBFFLO010000229.1:0-5079 GCA_041554895.1 Lutimonas sp.
ACAAGGATGTTGATGGTTTTCATCCTGTCAATGTAGGTAAAATGACCCTTGACCTGCCTTCATTTTTACCGGCTACACCCTATGGCATTCTTGAATTGCTGGAAAGATACGAGGTGGAAACCTCAGGACAAAATGTAGTCGTGATCGGAAGAAGCCATATCGTTGGCAGGCCAATGAGTATCCTACTTAGCCAAAAAAGAAAAGTTGGTAATGCAACGGTGACCGTTGCACATAGCCGCACCAGGGACTTGGCCTCTATTACCAGAAATGCGGATATCGTGATTGCCGCTCTGGGGATTGCTGAGTTTTTAACCGGAGATATGGTCAAAGAAGGCGCCACTATTATTGATGTGGGTATTACCCGGGTAAAGGATGATTCGAAAAAAAGAGGTTATCGATTAGCGGGTGACGTAGATTTTGAATCTGTGAGCAAAAAAGCTTCTTTTATAACGCCCGTTCCTGGAGGTGTGGGGCCAATGACCATCGCTATGCTGTTAAAAAATACCTTACAGGCTTGTGAACAAAGAGATGCCTAGTTGAGTTTCCGTCAGGCATGAAAAGTGACACCTTCGCCTTGACAGCGATCCTGCATTTCTGATTAATGGCTGGTTTTTAATAGTGGTTAAAGTTCTTCTCTATTGGCCAGATCCAATTGGAAAGGAGGTCGGCAAATAGCAATATACTCGCAAGGCTCTTCAAACGGGTTTGAATATTGTACCCTCGTTCCCTTAGAAATTTTTATGGATTGACCGGCTTCCAAAATCACTTCTTCATTGTTTATAATGAACTTTTTCCTTCCTTTAATGATATAAGTGTACTCCTCAAATTCAGGAGTTTGAAAGGGCTCGCTCCATCCGGGCGGAGCAATCATATGAGCCAAGCTAAGGTCGGCCTTTATGCTGGCGAGACCAAAATGTTCTTCGATGACTTTACCGTCATCAGTTGGAACTACAAATGGAGCCCGCTGTATCTTATAATCTTTCATCTTTTATATTTAGAACACTTTGGGGTATGGCAAGGCCCGCCCAAAAAGAGTCACCGATTCATAATTCAAAGAATGATGAAATGCTGATCTGGCCAAAACCAAGGCATTGGTCCGGGTAACATTGAGTGAAATATGGATTCCTCCTGTCTGTTTTCATAATAATAACATATGATAAGGCAGGTCTTTATTCAAACCACAAACTAATGTACATGATGCTCGCCTCATCCGGTATCTGGCCCTGATCGATCTTTCTCATATCGAATTCATCCAAATTCAAATCTTGTTTGTTCAATGAGATGGTCGCATTGAGTTCATTGATAAATAAGATGGCAGCGCTGAAAGATGGTTCAATTTTATCGATGGAATAATTGTCAACAATATCCTTGAAAGTAGAACTGGTAGAAATCCCCTTCTCTGTTACGTATTGGCTGCTGTAGATTTTTACTAGTTCCAATCCCTTTATCGAATCGTTATGAACCCTTGGCATAAAAACCAACGAAGGTTTTCCCCCCACACCGAACACCCTATATTCACGAGTAATATCCGCTTTTAAAGGGAATTTTTCGACAGAATCATTCTTAAAGATCTTATCAAGTTCTTCAATACTTGTGTTCTTATCAATTTTTCCCAACTGATTTTTCATGATGAGTGTATCCTTATCCTGACCGCATTGAATCAAGATCATCGATAGTAAAAACACGCCAATTAATTTATTCATCCTATTTAATTTTATTTTTCTGAAAGACCACAATATATAGACACATTTCAACTTCTGCAAATTTTAATCCCCAACAGTTTCGATTATTATTTTTTGAAAACTTTATTCAAAATGCCAAAAACTCCTCTTATAAAAGTAGCGCTGGTCACAACCTTTATTACCGGATTGATTCTAGTTCGCCTTGCACTTCTTGAAGCACTTGTTTTACTTTTGGTCTCTTTTTTATCCTTTCGTTGAGCGCTGGCTATTTTTTCATTTAAAATCTCATAAGCACTGTCGCTATCGATCACTTCATTATATCTTTTTGCGATTTTTGACCTATCGATAAGCTGTTGCAGTTCTGACTCGGATAGTACATCCATCCTACTCATCGGGGCGCGTAGCATCGTCTTTACCAAAGGGGTTGGTACACCTTTTTCATTAAGTGCTGAAACTAAAGCTTCCCCAATTCCCAATTCCGTTAGCACTTTTGCAGTATCATAATAGTCAGAATCCGGATAGTTTTCTGCAGCCAGTTTAATCGCCTTACGGTCCTTTGCCGTAAAAGCCCTTAACGCATGTTGAATTTTAAGCCCTAGTTGTGACAATACATCAGACGGAATATCTTTTGGGTTTTGGGTGACAAAATAGATCCCAATGCCTTTTGATCGGATCAATTTTACAATACTTTCCAATTGGTCGAGTAATGATTTTGAAGCATTTTCGAAAACCAGGTGTGCTTCATCTATAAATAAGACGAGCTCAGGCCGGTCACTATCACCAAGTTCAGGAAATGAATTATAGACTTCCGCCAATAGTTGCAGCATAAAAGTACTGAACATTTGAGGTTTGTCCTGGACATCAGTCAATCTCAAAACAGATATGATCCCGCGACCATCGTCTGATAATCGACAAAGGTCCCTGACATCAAAAGAGCGTTCGCCAAAAAACATGTCGGCGCCTTGCTGTTCAAGGGCAACAATTTTTCGTAAGATAGAACCCGTTGAAGCTGTCGATATCCTCCCATAACTTTCTTCTAATTCAGCTTTCCCTTCCTGGGTAGCAAATTGTAATACTTTTTTCAGGTCCTTTAAATCCAGTAAACCCAAATTTTTATCATCGCAATACTGGAACAAAATGGCTAAGATCCCTTCCTGAACTTCTGACAACCCCAATATCCTTGACAACAATACCGGTCCGAATTCAGACACCGTAGCCCTTAATCGTGTTCCATTCTGCTCTGAAATCGTTAAAATTTCGACAGGAAACTCTTTCGCCTCAAAAGGAAAACCTATATGCTCATGTCTTTGATCTATTTTCGGATGACCCGGACTTGCTTTAGCCAGACCACTCAGGTCTCCTTTTAAATCCATCAGCAGAACCGGTATGCCTTTCTCTGAAAGGTTTTCGGCAAAAACCTGTAAGGTTTTTGTCTTTCCTGTTCCCGTAGCCCCGGAAATAAGTCCATGACGATTAATGGTTTTTAAAGGAATATTTACCAAGGACCCGGTAAGTGTCTCGTCTCCTAACATTGCTGCTCCCAAAACGATCGACTCCCCTTTTGGTTGGTAACCTTGAGCGATCAAATCGATAAAGTCATTTTTATTAGCCATGGATTTGATTTTCGATAAAATTAACCCTTTTAAACAATAATTAAAAATCTATTCTGCCTCCTTTCAGTATTTGTCCTTATGCATTTTCAATAGGATACATGTTCTGATTCCTTTCGTAAATTATGACTGCTTTTCTGAAATTCCTGATTATCTTTGCGCCATGTTAAAAGAAACCGAAATATTGATCGAAAAAGGTGAAATGCTTCCGCTCATGGAGGAGTTTTACACGATTCAGGGAGAAGGATACCATACGGGTAAAGCTGCTTATTTTATACGAGTGGGCGGTTGTGATGTGGGTTGTCACTGGTGCGATGTCAAAGAAAGTTGGAATGCGGCATTGCATCCTCCGACTGAAACTGATAAAATCGTTGAAAAGGCGAGGCAATTTGCCAATACGGTGGTGATCACGGGTGGAGAACCTTTGATGTGGAACATGGATTACATCACTCATAAATTAAGAGAAGCCAATTTGAAAGTGCATATTGAAACTTCAGGTGCCTATAAGCTTTCAGGTCAATATGATTGGATTTGCCTCTCTCCTAAAAAAAATAAATTACCGCTCCAGGAAGTATATCAATCGGCACACGAACTAAAAGTAATCGTTTTTAACAAGCATGATTTTAAGTTTGCCGAGCAGCAAGCCTTACAAGTTGGAAAAGATTGTGAATTATATTTGCAACCGGAATGGAGCAATCGCGAAAAAGTAACTCCTATGATCGTTGATTATGTTATGGAGCACCCTAAATGGAAAATCTCCTTACAAACACATAAGTATCTGAACATACCATAGGTTGGTGATACAATGCTGTAAATAACAATTTCTGGATCAAATCAACCTTGTCTATTCCGAAAGTTTTTCCTTGACCAAGTTCATGGCCAGGGCAAAGGTCTGTTCAACAGTCATATCGCTATTATCGATTTCTATGGCATCACCTGCTTTGATCAGTGGCGAATCTGCCCGAGTTGTATCAAGGTAATCTCTGGAAGTTACATTCTCTAAAACTGATTCATATTCAATTTGCACCCCATTATCGATCATTTCTTTATACCTGCGATGGGCCCGCTTTTCAGCTGATGCCGTCATAAACAGTTTGAGTTCGGCTTCAGGAAAAACAACGGTACCAATATCGCGACCATCCATTACAATACCTTTATTTAAGGCCATTTGCTGCTGCTGTTCTACGAGTTTTTCCCTTATTTCCGGTATACTTGCTACCTTACTGACCATATTAGAAACTTCGATTGACCTGATAAAAGATTCCACATTTTCATCATTGAGAAAAATTTCTGAATAGCCCAGGTCCGCATTGAACTGAAAACGTAGCCTGATCTTATCCAAATCAGAGATTAAACCTGCCCTGTCAAAATGTTTTTCATCGATCAAGCCTTCCTTCATTGCATAATAAGCCACAGCACGGTACATAGCGCCTGTATCTACATAGACATACCCGATTTCCTTGGCCAAATGCTTGGCCAGGGTACTTTTACCGGTAGAAGAGAAACCATCAATAGCAATGATAATTTTTTTGGTCCGACTCATTTTAAAATCCTTTTCTTGTTAAATCAATATAGAGTGTAAAGGTACTTGAATTATCAACGGGATGGTATTTAGTAAAGGCATAATCTAACTTTAGCCTACCCATTTTTAAACCAACTCCCGCAGAAACCCCGGCAAATGTTCTGGTTTATGTGAGCTTCAGCTCAGCTGCCCATCTAAAATTATAACCCAACCTTACACTAAATTTTTTTTTTGGAAAAAACTCTGCTCCGATCACAAAATGCCT
>JBFFLO010000230.1:0-5059 GCA_041554895.1 Lutimonas sp.
TAAAATTCTGCAGGAAATATGCTATATTTTTTGTTAAGTTTTGACTTAAAAACAGTTTGGGCCACTGCGACAAAAGGGCAAGTTGAAAAAAAAAGAGCCCAAGGGCTCTTTTTTTATATTTATACGAAAGAAACAATATTGTTATCAAGTGCAAATGGTTAAGTCACCAAGGTTATCATTGGTTCGTTGCAAAACAAATTGAACTTCATCGTCTAGTACACCATCTTCATAGTAGTCTAACTCAACCCTTAAAATATCACCCGAAATTGTCATTGTAAGGATCACATATTCTCCCGAATCTCCCCCAATTCTAATTTGAACTTTATTTTCTCTGTTCTCGATGACTTCCGAGGCGCCTTCATCAGTAATGCTTTGATATTGATAACAATCTTCGGTTTGATCATATACCCAGATTTCAAATGGATTAGTCTCCATGTTATTGATCTGTGCATATACACTAAAGCCATCTTCTGGCTCACCGAGTTTCCAAACCGATCCTCCATGCGTTTCTAAGAATAACTTCTCATCATCATCATCGCTATCGCTGCAACCGACAAAAGAAAAAGAGATTAGGGCGATTAAAGTCAAAGCTTTCAATCTTAACATAAGTGATTTCATTGTTTTATATTTGATTCATTTAGGTTTTTTTCAAACGTAATATAAAATTTTTACATATTGGCACACAGACCACTTCAATCGGGCTTAAAAAAACCGGTCTGGCTTTTTTACGTTTGTTTTTTTAGTTTTTACAAACCGTTATATGATCAATCCTATCGTCACTCTTGTTGAGTGTAAATTGTTCTTCTTTTATAAGCTTACCTTCTTTGAAAGAATCTAGCTCCATATGTAATGCATTTCCGTCAATGGTCAAAGTAAAAATTCCATGTTCTTTTGAACTTTCCTGTATTTTGATCTGTACTTTGTTTTTCTTGCTTTGAAGAACCTCTGTTGACTCCGATTTGGAATATCTTTCATTATAATAACAATCATCTATCACATCGTACAACCATATCTCGAAAGGTTCAGATTCGGACCTGTTGATTTTGGCATAGATGGTCAGCCCATCTTTGGGTTCTCCATATTTCCATAAGGTGCCTTTGTAGGTTTCAAGAAAGGATTTTTCCTCCTTCTCTTTCAGGTTAAACGCACTCAACAAAACTGCGATTATTACAAATACAGCAAATGTCTTTATTCTTAAAATTTTTGATTTCATAGCTTCAATTTTAATTTAATTGCAATTTCTAAAACGAAAAAAATGGATTAAAATTGTGAATGAAGGTCCATAAGATGCATAAAACTGACTTCTTGTCATATATGTAAGATTTGGCTTGATATTGGAAGCCCCTTACGCATGAGCAAAAACAAAGTTTCTTTCGCCTGGGCCTTTAAAGAGTTTATCTGGCCTCGTAAAAAAATTGTATTAATTGGATTGATACTGATCATCTTGAAAAGTTTGGCCGGATTGGTCTTACCTTATGCCACAAAAAATCTAATAGATGATATTATTCCTTCTCAGGATATGAAGGCATTGTCAATACTTTTGGTTGTAGTGGTCATTTCGATTATCATACAAGCAGTAAGTTCATTTTCATTGACCAGATTGCTCAGTGTGGAAGCCCAGCATCTCATTTCTTTGTTAAGAGCCAAGGTTCAGAAGAAACTGTTAACCTTGCCTATCAGTTTCTTTGACAACAATAAGTCGGGGGCACTTGTTTCTAGAGTGATGACTGATGTAGAAGGAGTGAGAAACCTTGTTGGCACCGGTTTGGTTCAATTAATTGGTGGGTCATTGACGTCAGTTATTTCTTTGATCATACTGATAAAGATCAACGCTACCATGACAGTTTTTGTTTTGCTGCCAGTCGCTATCTTTGCGATTATTGCCTTGAAAGCCTTTGGTTATATTCGTCCCATTTTTAGGGCACGTGGAAAAATCAATGCTGAAGTTACAGGAAGATTGACGGAAACTTTAAATGGTATTAGAGTGATCAAGGGATTTAATGCAGAAGCCCAGGAATTAAGGACCTTTGAAGATGGTGTAGAGCGTCTATTCCTCAATGTGAAAAAGAGCCTTACGGCTACAGCTATGATGACCAGTTCTTCAGCCCTCTTATTGGGCCTTGCCTCGGCAGGGATCATGGGAATGGGGGGCTATTTTATCATGAACGGCGATATGACTTACGGTGAATTTGTTTCTTTTACCTTGTTTCTTGGATTTATGATAGCACCAATCGTTCAGATGAGCAATATAGGAAGTCAACTTACCGAGGCCATGGCCGGTTTGGACAGGACTCAGGAATTGATGGATATGGAAGAAGAAGACGATCCCAAAAAGCGAACACTACTGGTAGAAAAAGTAAAAGGAGACATCCTTTTTGATAAAGTTTCCTTTAGTTATGAAAAAGGAAAGCAAGTACTGCATGATATTTCGTTTTCAGCACCGGCAGGAAGTGTTACCGCACTTGTTGGCTCTTCAGGTTCAGGCAAATCAACCATCGCCGGTCTTGCCGCGACTTTTTTAAATCCGAACAAAGGAAAGGTAACATTGGATGGAACAGATCTCTCCAAGGTGAATCTCAGTAGTTACAGGTCTCATCTTGGTGTGGTTCTGCAAGACGATTTTTTATATGAGGGAACTATCAGGGAAAATATATTGTTTCCGAGGCCAGATGCCAGTGAAGAAGAATTAATGGAGGCTGTTAAAGGTGCTTATGTGCATGAGTTCACTGATCGATTCGATGAAGGACTTGAAACAGTTATCGGTGAGCGAGGCGTTAAACTCTCCGGCGGTCAAAGACAACGGATTTCAATTGCGAGGGCACTTTTGGCAAATCCTAAAGTGATCATTCTTGATGAAGCCACATCCAATCTGGATACTGAAAGCGAAACTTTTATTCAAAAAAGTTTACAATCACTTATGAATGACAGAACTACATTTGTGATCGCACATAGATTGAGTACCATTCAACAGGCCGACCAGATTCTGGTGATCGAAGAAGGTGAAATTGTGGAAAGCGGCAAGCATCAGGAACTATTGGACCGAAAAGGAAGGTATTACGATCTTTACACTTATCAAAGCAGGATCTAGGTAAAAGTGTTCATATTGAATGCTACCCCTACTTCATACGTTAAGGGGAAGTAAAAAAATATTGAATCCTTTTAATTAATCAAAGTTGTCTTTGGGGATGTCATCATACATTAACCTGCAGGAATATTAAGGAATTGTTAAACTTTCCAGACCTATACCATCTTTAATATTTCTTTAGATTTTGGCCTTATATTTACAATATAAAATTACAAAATCCCCTAAACAGAATTATAATGATACGCAATCACATCACTACGGCCGATATGGTCAAAAAACTCCTAAACGTAATTGAAGACAGAGTTGAAAAAAGCAAAGGAAAAAAACTTGTTAGAAACAGAAACGTTGAAACTACTCTTTAGGCAAGAGTTCGAAAATTAAGTTCCTTCATAAATGTACTTAAAAGACTCATTTTAGTATACAAAAAACGCCCCGGATATCCGGGGCGTTTTTTATAACCTAATTCTTAACTAATTGACCTTCTGATTTAATGAAACGATCACTGAGGCTTTTTTCCTGCCCAACTATCTAGATCCTTAACAAAAGTCAAGTGAAAAGATTGATTACGGCATCACGACTGTATCGATAGCGTGAATTACTCCGTTGCTGGCTGCAACATCTGTTAAAATAATAGTTGAAGAATTACCTTTTGCATCCATCAACATCACTTTTCCATCCTTTAAGTGTGCCGTTAATTTCTCACCATTCACTGTTGTGATAACAAATTCACCATTGTTGTCTTTGATCGCTTTCAACACATCAGAAGCCATCACCTTACCTGCTACCACATGATAGGTCAAGATAGATGATAATGTACCTTTGTTTTCAGTTTTTAAAAGGCTTTCAACTGTACCGGCGGGCAATTTTGAAAAGGCATCATTTGTTGGTGCAAAAACCGTAAAAGGCCCTTCTGAATTCAAGGTACCTACCAAATCTGCTGCTTTAACAGCAGCTACTAAAGTGCTGAAGTCCTCATTAGAAGCAGCCACTCCAACAATAGTCGCAGCTTCCTTTCCTCTTAATGCAGAGGATATTTCTGTGTTGCTTTCTTTGATTGGATCGTTGTTGTTTGCCAGTGCAATACTTGAAGTTAATAATAAGACTCCAAAAGTAAATTTCATTAATTGTTTAATCGTTTTCATGGGATATATGTTTTTAGTTTCGTCAAAGATACAAGTGAAAGCCGGCGTATGATTATTTTTTTGTTTAAAGTTTTGTTAAAATAGTTAAACAATAATTTTTGTTTAGCTATTGGTCCAGTTATAAACCTTAAAACAGAACAAACAAAAGATCAAGGTGCCGAGAAAATTAAAAAATGAGTGTTTAGACATATTTATTCAGGAATCGGCACAACAAATTCAAAGCAAAAGTTCCATTAAACCGCCTTTAAAACAATTCCACCCAGAAACAAATCAATAAATATATGATTTGATCTTAGCATCACTGAATTTCCCAAACGATCACAACTGATTTGAACAGAGAAGTCATCGGCGGGCTTAAATTCAATTCGTTTTGACCTAGTTCATCAGCCTGGCTGGTCATGATGCGCTCTGACAAGAAGGGTTCTGGTCTGTATTGATCAATTTCGTAAGAGATCTTGAGAATACTTCCTAATTGTACATTTGCAGCTTGAGCCAGAATCAAAGCCTTTTGCTTGGCATCCTCCACAGCGCTAACCATAGCGATCTCCGTTAAACGTTGCTTCTGGTCTTCAGACATAGAAAAGTTGATCGTATAATTCAATTTAAAACTGTTAACAGATGCCAGTACCTTTTGAATTAATTGTGGGGAATAAATACCTGATGACACAATATCAACGGATCCTTTAAAGCCACGTTGTTCCCTTTTGCCTCCTTCAAAGACCATATGCTCGCTAACACTATAATTTGTCGCGCGAATCGCTTCTTTAACAATACCCTTTTTTACAAGATCCTTTTGGAATTCATTCAGCGTGTATGCCAAGCGATCATTACA
>JBFFLO010000231.1:0-5047 GCA_041554895.1 Lutimonas sp.
CTATGTTACAACATAAAAACGAACCTGAAGAAAATCTGCAGGATTTCCCCAGTATACAAAACAAGCAATTGACCATACCCCTCGTTCGCCTTAATAAATTTTTTAAACCCTTCCAGATTATATTTGTGTTACTAATTTTTATGTTTTAGCTAAAGTTATTCATTGAAAATATATTTTATTCCTTCAGCATAAGAGACCGGGTATGTGTTTTCGTAATTGCTATTGGTATATTCCTTTGATTCAAACTGCAACCATTCATAATTGGCATCCCTAATCAGATCGATCAGTTTGATACATTTTGCACGATCATTACTTGTGGAAAATGAATAATGGAGTTTCTTATTCGATTTATTTTCTGGAATATTATCTTTTTCAATTAAGTCTATTATTGCAGATGCATATTTGGGAGAAGGGTCTGTAACTATAAAGTTATCAAATGTGGCTGATTCCGGACTTTCAATAAAAAGAGCCATAAGGACCACGCCTGCTTCACTGCCTTTCCCAATAAATGTTCTGGAGGAATTGTTGGTATATGCACCGTCAACATATAATGCCATGTTTTTAAAAACCTCATATTGGTCGAGAAATGTTTCCGGTTCAGCATCAATATCAGGTATGTTCTCTAAACTAACAACCAACGCATCAAGGCCCTCGACCTGTTGTAAACCATCGATTACTTTTTCAAATTCATCAGTTGCCAGTTTAAAATGTTGTTCTGTAAAATCTATTAAATAGATCGCTGGCAGATCCTTATTAGTTGCGTATGCGTCTGGTAAATAGATTTTGCCCTGTTTGTTTGTGCCGTTTGATAAGAAGCTAAAGAATTCTATTTTCGATGAATTCGACTGTGTTTTCGGTTCAGTTAGGTCAGTCTTAAAGACTGAAAATGATACAAATCCAAATAACAATATCATTATTCCAACTGTAAATTTTAGTTTTTTTTTCATGGTTCCATTTTTAGTTTAACCAAGTTGCTTCTCCAAAATTGGTGATAACGGCTTTGTGCATGGTTAGTTGCGTGGTTAAGACTGTAATTTAGTAAACTATCACGAACCTGAGAAATTCCGAAGGAATTTTCCAAATGGATACTTACCACAGCAAATAAGTATACTGTTGTTATGTACATATTAAATTAACGAAGTTAGCTTGAGCCAACAAAGAATTATTAATTAACAGCGTAAAAACCATTGAGATCAGGGTGTAGGTTGATTTCATAATTTTTAGATTTCTTTTATTATGCAGAAGTTTCCGCTATGCGATGGCCCAGGCTTTATGTAGAGATTGATCATCAATCTGATGGTTAGCCACTGTGTCATTCCCACCTATGGAGCATAACAACCCCTGCCAAATTGCATCATGGAACAATGTTCCTCAGAACACACCTGGAATCAACCGATAACGTACACGAAGCGTATAATCCCGATACCCTGGTAATTCTTCTTGTAGCGTTTTATCTTCCAGCACTGTCCTTGTCACGGCAATGATCAGCGCTATGACCACTGGAATGATTGTCCAAACAGAGCCTAAAGCCAGCACAATGCCCGGTAGTGCTAAAATATTTCCAGCATAACCAGGATGTCTTACAATACGATATGGACCGCTGTCACACACTACATGTGCTCGGTCCTGCTGAATACGCATCACGCTTGAGAAAAAGCGGTTCTCTACCAAAGCCCACCCGGCGAAGGTGTATCCGATCACAATCAAGACAAAGCCCAAGATGATCGTCCATGAAGAAAATGCAATTGACCACCCAAAACGGTGATCTAGTCCGGCTACGATCATTAATGGGAAAGACATGCTCACCGCCATTAATGGAGAAAGCACTTTATCCCAGGATTTCACATCCTGAGCCTTTCCAAATTTACTCCGTTCCGCCAGCAATCCCGGATGCCTTTTTTCGGCCCATATACGTGAGCCTATACCCGCTGTAACTATCAGCACTGAATAAAGCCACGCCTGCCACCAACCGGGATCCCCTCCACTAATTAAGAGAATCACCGGCATGAGCAGATGGGTAACTATTAATCCAACCCAATATTTGGAGCTTGCTTTTTTAAATGAATTTTGACCAACTTTCTTCGATGCCATATCTATTCCTCCATTTTAAACCGTATTTCTCATTAGGAAATTTTTATTTGCTATCTAAATATTTTTGAATGGTTTTGTCTATGAGTAGTTGCATGGGTTATCAATTCACTTTGCACGTACACGGCGAGCTTACACGAGCGAAGTGAATTGGCGCAAGCAAAATCCTCGTGGATCTTCAGAAGAGGCGAGAATAAGCAATTACTTATAACCTTTGTTGCATGCAATATGTTTAATTATCATTTACAACAAAAGTTTTTAGCATACCTTTTTCATCTGCTTTTGGTGTTTCAGAAATTAAGAGATAGTTGCCAGATTCTAAATCTACTTCAAAATAACCTATCTCACCGGCTTCACAATTGTTCATGCCGCCCAAAAAAGTAAAGCCTTTTGGCGTAGGAGTCCTTAACCCAGTAGGATTCATCCAATTCATCCAATAGACTAAAGAATCAATGTTTGCAGAAGCGTCATATTTAATTAAATTAACATCATGACCAGAAAAATGCTCATGAGGAACTTGATCAATAAATGCTACTTTAAACCTGTTTTTTCCTAATTTAGGTTGCGCATCAAAAGTATATCCATCCGTACTTGATACACTAATGTTATGGTCGGCTTCAGCCGGAGAAAAATTTGTGGTTTCATCAACTACAGTTATAAACTTCCACATACCATGTGATGTATGCCATTCACCATTGACAGCCTTTACATAACACTCCATCATATACTTGCCAGGTTCCAGATTGATACTTGAGACTGCTGTTTTACCCGGTGATATTAATCCTGTTCCACCATATCGTTTTACTTCATTAAACCAAGCAGGTATATTACCAAATGCCGCCATCGCGCTATCCGATTTCCCTTCGATTAGAAATTTCATCCCATCATCAAACGCAGGCATCAAATGGTCGTTAATGTCGCTCTCAACGATGGAATCAGAAGGTAATTTATCCATTAAGATAAAATGTGCCTCACCCGAAAGGTTTTTATAAGCAAAGGTATTCCACCCAGATTTTAAGGTATCTGCTGTCTGGAAATCCATACTTCTGGTAATCACTTCAGTAATGTTATTTTCTTCTTTTTCTGGTTTTGTTTGTTCCTCTTGCTTTTTATCAGTTTTACAGGCAATGGTAAAAATTAAGAGCAAAAGGGTTCCAAAATACGGGTAATTGATTTTTTTAAGCATCTTCATATTGTGTTTTGATTAGTTAGAATTAATTATGATTGTAAAACATTAATTGTTTATCGTTCATTTCCTTCAATTGCACATCACTTCTTATATATGTGGTTAGCCGCGTGTTTAAGCACTTAATTTAGTAAATAAAAACCGAATAGAAAATTCGCGAGGATTTCGTAAGTAAGCCAGGACAAGCAATTACTTTACACATTGTTAGCAGGAGTTATTTTCTTAACAAAAACTCCAAAGGGATATGTAAACGCCTATTCCACGCTTGTTCACTGTGGTTTTCACCAGGAAAATACCTTGTAAGCCAATTGTTGTTGTACCCCTTTTGAACCATTATACTATCTGCACTTTTTTGAATGTCCGGATATAATGCATCTAATGTTTGGTCTCCACAATCAAAATATATTTTATGCAAACCCGGGCTTGGAAGGTTATTATTCAAATATTGAAGAAATGCATTGGGCATTGGGTTATTTTCTAAAGTAAATGTTCCAACCCAATGTGTCGACAAACATGCAGCTCCACTAAATATTTCTGGATATTCGCACACCGCATAAAGCGAAATAAGTCCACCCATACTACTACCAGCGATAAAAGTGTTTTCTTTGGCGGTATATACTGAATAATGCTTGTCAATGTATGGTTTTAGCTCCTTCACAATGAATTTTAAATATTGATCAGACTGAGGTTGGAAAATTTCGTTTGTTACCCCTGCTCTTTGTAACTGTGCAATAACTGTGTCTTTTTCAATTTGCCTTAATTGATCAAATGGCTTTTGTGGAAAATAATCCTGATGCCTTGTTTGTCCTCCATTCCAAATTCCAACGACTATAAAGTTTTTGACTTTATTATTTGATAATAAATCTGAGGCTATATCATCAATATCCCAAGCTTGTTTGTTCCAGGATTGGTCACGATCAAATAACATTTGTCCGTCGTGCATATATAACACCGCATATTTTATGGCATCGTTATAATCTTCTGGCAGCCAAATATCAATATTTCTTTCGCTTATGTATCTTGATTGAAAATTTTCAATGCGTTCGATTTTTCCACTTACCACTTTGGGTAGTGTGTTTTGCGCTTTATGCTGTGTTGATAACAATAGAAAGCTAATGAATAGGATCAGTTTTATGTTCATGTGGTATTACTTTTAAGTATCATTTTTCTTGGTGCTTATCTTTTCCGCTATCGGTTTGTGTATGCTTTCATTATTTTTTAAGTTTTTCAATTTCAGATTCGATCTCTTTTAGTAATTTGTCTATTTCAATAATCGTATTTTGAGAAATATTCTTATAATTTCCAGCAACAAAAATTAATTGAGAAAGTAAATTAGTGTATTCTGAAGCGTTCAATAATTTTTCATAATCATTCGGCACAAGCCCTTTTGATATTGTTGTTTTAAAATATTTAAGTGTTATTGGTACAATGATATTTGTAAATATATTAGTGATTTTAGTTTCCTGGTCCTTGATCATCCCAAATTCCTCATCATACAAGCGTATTACATTCAACCTTAGTTTATCATTTGATATTTTGTCAAATCCTTGGCTTTTTAGATTTTCGTAAGCAGAATACGTTAAAAGGAAATTAAAATTACCTAGAGGAATTGACAGGTATCTTTGTAAAGAATCATTATAGGCAAGTTTATTCATAAGATGCTCCTCAATAATTTTACCATCACGCTTTGTTTTTTCGAAAAACTCTATTTTATTATTCAACCTTTTTTTGTTTGATTTTAAATCCGTTTGTAATTCCTTCAAGATTTTTAAC
>JBFFLO010000232.1:0-5035 GCA_041554895.1 Lutimonas sp.
CTTACTGACCCAACAGATAGTAAACCTATTACTGCTATTATTAAACTTCTCAATTTCATAATTCTATATGGATTAATTTGTTATTTCAACATTTACTGGAGAAGCATTCTTCAGGTAATATCCTGAATTCCCCACTAGTTTTTGTTTGATATCAAAAATGATCACAACATCTCCTCTTCTAGCTTTATTCAATACTCTGATAGCTGAGGCATCAAATTTATCACCTTTTACGATCACGGTTGGTTGTCCTGGCACTTTGACACTAAAACCGGTTGTACTGATCTTAAGATCGAATACAAAATCAGGTAACATTGAACTTATAGTAGCCTTTTGCAAGGTACTCTTTGGCATTTTGATCATTCCGTATTCACCTCTTACTGCAGCAACAGGAGCCGGGATATCTTTAATTCTAAATATTTGACTCGAGGTAATTGGCGTACCGTCAGGTAATTTAGCACTTACGGTAATTTTAACTTCTCTGCCTTTACCAGGTGCCATTTCATATTTACCAATACCTTTTACTTTTTTCAATCCAGGTGCGCTCGCTTTAACAGCATTATCAGCTACACCAGGCACAGAAACTGTAATAGGGTTTTGCACACCTCTGTAGACCACATTCATTTTGTCTGCTGAGATTACTGCACTGTTCGGTTTAGCAACAACAGCATATGAAGTTTCAACAGGGATCTCTACTGGTTTTCCGTTTTCCATAAAGATGAATTTCCCTTTGATCTCATTCTCCCCTACGTTTCCTGCAGGAAAATCAAGAATAGCACCTCCGTCTTTGATATTGGTAATTTCCTTACCATTGATCACTACCTTTTCAGGTTTTAAGGATCCGTCATATCTTCCCAAAACAATTTTACCCTGGAAATTCTCTCCTTGAAGTGTTGCAGGTGTGTTTGGAATTAAAATTGCCTGATAGTTATTCATGGAAACGTCACTAGCCATCTGACCTTGTAACATATTTCCCAGAACCTCTGATTCAGTTGTTTTGATGTCTGCCTGGATCTGAGTCATTTTGGTGATAGAAGCCACTAAAGGAAATCCTTTATAATTATAGTCCAGCCAAAATATCTCTTTGCCTTCTCTATTGGTTACTTTATCAGTAGAAAACCTAGTGTCCACATCCTTTTGGATGACTTCGCTTCCTGGCCCCATTATTGAAGAAAGATCACTACGGTATTTGTTCATTCTATCAACAAATTCCTGACCAGCCTCATGATACACTCCGTCATCTCCTTTAAAGAACTTCTCGTCAAGGAATTTACCGGAATCCATCGTTTCGTAATCGGTTGGATCATCAACAGTAGCTTTCATTTCCTCCTTAATACCTTCGATATAGGTGAAATAATCATCAGATAACTTTTCAATTTTATCTGCCTTTGCCGCCTCATCGCTATATTTTTCAGATTGCTCTACTGCTTTAAGAGCAAGATCCTCATAGGATCTTTTGTTCCTGGATGTAGCAGCGTCGTTCGCCGCAACCAGTTTGTTGTCCATTAAACCAAAGGCCTGTAAAACTTCCTTCGACATATTCATTGCCAACATAGCGATGAAAATCAAATACATCAGGTTTATCATTTTTTGCCTTGGTGATTGCTTACCTCCTGCCATTATTATTAGTTTTTATAGGGTTAATAATTGAGTTTTGTTAAAAGAATTATTACTCTATGAATTTCTATTTGACATAGCAGATAACATACCTCCATATACTCCATTCAAAGAAGATAGGTTAGTGGCCAAGGACTCCATTTGTTCCTTTAAACGTTCAGCATTATCCAAAGTTTCCTGATTCAAGGAAGCTTGACGCTCAGCATTTTCTTTCTGTATAATGTACATGCTGTTCAACGATTCCAATTCAATGGCAGCTACAGATAATTGTTCTGCATATCTGTTAGAGGCCGCTATAGAATCTGTTGCTGGTTTCATACCTTCAGCCGCACCTGCAAAACTGCTGATGCTTTCAGATAATCTCGTCATTTTTTCAGCATCCAAATTCGCTTCCTTCAACATATCATCCAATTTTTGAGACAATAGGCCCTGTGCATCATTTGCTTCTTCTTTATCTTTAGCCGCACCTCCTGCTAATTCAGGGTACACGTTTGTCCAATCCAAATCTTCTTCAACTGGTTCAAAAGCTGATAATGCAAATACTGCTGCTTCCACGATCATCCCGATGGTCAACATTTCTGTTCCTCCTGGGAAGTGAGCAATTTTAAAAAGAGCTCCTAAAATTACTACTGCTGCTCCCAGACCATAGGCCATGTTGAACATTTTCTTTTTGGTTTTCGATTGTGCCATAATTTTTGATTTTTTAATTATTATTGATTAAGCTATTTCTTATTTATTATTATCTGTCATTTTTGTACCCATGTAATCCTGAACGGTTCTAAAGCCAATATAACTTCTTGCCGAATCTCCGTATTCGTAGTCTCTTGTTCCTACTTCTAGGAAATAAGCCACATCTTTCCATGAACCACCTCTGATCACTTTTCTCTGGTTATCATTATCAACAACATTTGGGTTGATCGTTGAGCCTAAGTAATAAGAAGAAGGGTTGTACGCTGTATTTGTCCATTCCGAAACGTTTCCGGCCATATTGTATAATCCGTAGTCATTAGCGTTGTACGATCTTGCCTCTACTGTATAAAGAGCTCCATCGGCTGCATAATTACCTCTTTCTGGTTTGAAATTTGCAAGGAAACATCCCCTGTCAGTTGTGGTATAAGGACCACCCCATGGATATTTTGCGTATTCCAGGCCTCCTCTGGCCGCATACTCCCATTCCGCTTCAGTTGGTAGCCTGAAACTTGGTTCTCTGCCTGTTCCTTTCTTTTTACCCGCAAGGAAATCATTTCTCTTTTGAGTTCTAAAGTTACAGAATGCTTTTGCCTGACTCCAGCTAACACCTACCACAGGGTATTCGTTATAAGCCTGGTGCCAAAAGTAATCCTGATGCATAGGATCATTATATGAGTAATTAAAATCTTTTACCCATACCGCAGTATCAGGATAAACTTCTACTTCAACTTTTTTAACGAAATCTTTTGCAGTACCACTTCTTTTTGCAGCTCCCACTCCGTCAAAACTCAGGTAAACATATTTCAACTTTTTCGTATCGATCTTTCTCTTTCTCTCCATGGCTTCATCCATAGGTACGTATAAACTGTCCATGGCTTCTGCATAGTATTGATCAGGAAATTCACTCGTATTCCAAACCAATTCCACATCCCAATTCAAATAACGACCTTCAGTAGGCGAGTTAATATCTCCCAAACTACCGTAGTTGTCCATCATATACTTATAATAAGCATTATCAGTACTGTCTTGTTCCTTGAATTTATATTTTGAAATACCACTTTGATCTCCTTTATTCTGTTCTATATCAGCTCCACCTCCTATATCGGCTTCTTCTGCCAAAATAGCCAGCTTTGTTCTTAGGATTGAATCTCTCACTCTGAACACAAACTCTCTGTATTCACTATTGGTGATTTCTGTATCATCCATATAATAAGGTCTTACAGTAACCGTTCTGGAAGGTGCACTAAAGGCTCCGGCCACATCCTCATTACTATTTCCCATAGTGAATGCTCCACCTGGAATCAAAACCATTCCGAAGGGCTTTTCAGGAAAAAATTTCTTATTTGCCGAAACTCCTACTAATTGTCCTCTGTCATTTCCCGATTTACAACTGCTAAGGAAAGCAAAGACAAATAATAATAGGATTAGGGATAACTTTTTCATAATTTTTACTTTTCTAACAAAATGTTATTGTTACATTAAAACTTATTGTTACTAATTTAAAGAGAGGTTTTTATTCAAAAAAAACAAATAAAAATCCACACAAAATTTAATCTTTTGTTCCCTAAGAACGCTAAAAAAACCAGTTTAGTGTGTACTAATTCAATTTTCTAAAGGTTTTTAACCATCTTTCAGGAATTATCTGATTATTCGCTGTTAAATAATCCTGATAGGTACATGGTACTAACGTAGATTTATCCATATTATTATGGCTAAAGTTAATCTCCATCCACCATCTTTCGCTTTTATTGCTTTTGTAGAAATTTATGGTTTCGTCTTCAACCAAGACGATATACTTTTTATAATTCTCGATAGACTCAAAAGGGTATTCCTTAATCCTCAAATTAAAACCTTCCATAAAATACCATATCATTTGAGCTATCAAATGAGCCGTATTTTCTCTTTGATCAAATTTCAAATTATATTCATAGATCCCGAAAGAAGAAACTTTACTGCTGATTCCGGCATACCGGCTAATAGCGCAGATCTGATCTCCATAGAATCCATTTGGAACAGCATTGTTATTGGCAGGGGCATCACTCATTCTGACAGCTCCCAGATCTATACTGACAATATCGGCATCCCGAAGAATAGGCTCTACCATGGTAATATCATTGGTCACCTCTCCTAACCTGTAAGCCTCAAAGAACAATTTATCCATAAGATCAATCTCTTCCTGGGAATTAAAAAAAGTCTGAAATCCAATGTTGCTGTAATTGAACATATTGTTCGGCTTGTCCATTACTATATAGTGCAAATAGTTATGCGCATTTAGTTTTGGATCCATTTCTCCGATATCGAAACGATTATCAACTGAAACTATGTTTACCGGCTTCTGCAATCGATCATAGGCCCTGTAACTGGCATAGGTAATATCCTGACTCCCGCCAATGACTAGCGGGGTGATTTTTTGTTCCAATAATTCCCCTAAAATTTCCTGTACCAAAAAATAAGTGTCTCCGGTTTCATTTCCTTCAGGTATATTTCCGAGATCTGCTAAATTGAGGTGCCAGTTGCCAGGAAACATCTGGTAGAGATATTTTCTGATCACCTCTAGGCCTTTTCCGGTTCCCACATTATCAACAGCTCCTCTACTCTCAGAAATGCCAACTATAGCTATTTGGACATTCTTAAGATTTGGCAGCCCCTCCTTTTTGGTATGGATCTTAATTTTTTTCCCTAAGGTCAAATCTGATTGCAAAGCGGTATGGGCAACTGCTATTTCTTCTAC
>JBFFLO010000233.1:0-5007 GCA_041554895.1 Lutimonas sp.
TTTGGGCTTGATAAGTTAAAGGTAGGTAAAAATGAATAGAAAACAAATGTACTTTTGAGTGATTAATTTTCCGATCAATTTATTGCTTTGCCCAAACAGATTTATCTGCTGTAAACCGTACAAAAAAAAAGACCGCTGGGGGAACGCGGTCTTTTTGATGATTAAGAATTGATGGAATAGTTTCTGTGTTCTGACCACCTTATTCTTTTACTGTTGTTAAACAACTTTGTTCTCATGTTTTTTTCTTTAAATTTCTCTCAATTCCTTTAAAATCAAGTTGTGATTATTAGAACTCAAGATCTGTGATCAAATCAAATTCATCGTAGATAGCCTTGTCCTGAAGGTCATCAAAGAAACTAGTCGATCCATATCTTACATCAAATTTAGTTCTGTCAATTTTTATATTGGCAGTTGCTTTGTTTCCATAAATTGAAATGTCAAAAGTAACAGGGTTCGTTTTTTCCTTGATCGTTAGATCTGCAGTCACTTCGTAAGAATTTTTCCCGGTACTTTTCACCTTGTTAAAAACCAGTTTAGCTGTAGGATAAGATTCAACTCCAAAGAAATCATCAGATTTCAAATGCCCTTCAAGTTTTGCCTTGTAATCACCTTCAAGATCAGTGCTTTCAATGGTCGACATATCTATAATGAATTCACCACCTACAAGATTCCCGTCCTTGAATTCAAGCGCACCTTGTTTTAAGTCAATATTCCCGATGTGAGAACCGGTTACTTTATAACCTTTCCAGGTTACTGAACTTGTTCCAACTTTCACTTCTTGTACACCATCTTCTATGGGGCTAAATGCAAATGTAATTGTGGCAATAATTAGTGCCGCTACTATTGTTTGGATTCTATTTTTCATAATTATTTAATTTAAAAAGTTTATATATTTATTTTTGTTTGTTTCCGCAATACAATTTTTCTTTAATGATCATGCCTTGATTCCAATCATGAACGGCTACTTGAGTAAAACTTCTTTCACCATATACACTGTGCCGGTCATTGAGCTCCCATTCCACCATTGTTGTTTGTTCTCCTATGGTCACCTTTAAGGGTTTGGCGCTTTTAAACTCAATGATCTTCTTTAAGTCGTTTTCCTTTAATGCTCTAATCGCTTTTTTACCTTTTACAGGCGCCTCATCATTATGTTGTACCACAACATCTTCATGATAGAATTTTTCAAAAGCCTCAAGGGCTTCTCCCTGCATGATCAGATCGTTAAGATCGCCTATTCTTTCAATCAACAAATTCATTTTTACTTCCTTTGAATGAACAGTACAAAGATCGTGTGATCAAGAATGATAGAAAATAAGGCAGTTTATTAAATGATGTTAATCTAGATTAATATTAATCGATTTGATAAGTGCAGACATCGATTTGACATCAATCTTCTTCAATTAAAATACCAAATTTGCCCATTTGGTAATCGCGCATGGCCTCGAGTATTTCTGTTTGGGTATTCATGACATAAGGGCCGCTTTGGGTAACGACTTCATCAATAGGTTTCCCACAAAGCAAAAGGAACTGACCATTTTGTTTAAAGGTCATGTCAATAACATCGCCCCCATGATCGAAAACAGCCAGGTTTTCCCCTTCGATCAAACCATAACCCTTCAGGGTGATTTCACCTTTTATAAGGTAGAGCATGCTGCTAAATCCTTTAGGGATGCTTAATTGTTGAGTTCCGCCTTGGTATCCTATCGACCAGATCACCAACAGCTCAGATTGGGGTACAACCTTACCGGACAAATTGCCATAGTTTCCTGCAATTAGTTTATTGCTGATTTTCTGATCTTCTGAAGAAAACACGGACATTGATTTATCAGGAACATAAGAATAGGCAGGAGGTATCATTTTCTTATGGGCAGGGCTGTTGATCCATAATTGCACGATCTCCTGCTGCCCTTGACTTTCGATCAATGCCTCTGTAGGACGCTCGCTGTGAACAATTCCAGCCCCGGCATGCATCCATTGGACTTCTCCCTGTTTTGCTATTTGATTGTTACCCCAACTATCACGGTGCTGTACTTCCCCTTCTATGACAAAGGTAACGGGAGAAAAGCCTCTATGCGGATGCGGGCCAACTCCCTGGTGTTTTGCCAATCTGTGATTGCTGTATTTGACTTTGGCATGATGCAATAACAAAAACGGGTCCCATTGCTGGACCTTTTGAGTCGGCAGTGCCTGTTTAACAGGAAAGCCTCCCATGTCAACTTCTGTTGCCGGCAGTAAGTATTTTACTTGTTTCATTTTTGGCTGCATTGTCAATGGATAAGTTTAGCACCTTTATTTTAACTCCTCCCTGCCATCTGCGTGCAGTGCAAAACGGCCTTTGTTCCTGTCATGGACCTGCTCCTGTTGGGGCCAGGGCCATCCGCCAAATTGGGTCTGCCGGTAATCTGAAAAAGCTTCTTGTATTTCAGCTTGCGTATTCATAACAAATGGCCCGTATTGTGCAACCGGTTCATTGATAGGTTTTCCTTGCAGGAGCAATAAATAAGCATCTTTGTTCCCGTTTTTCAATACAATATCCTCATTGGGGTGAAGTTGTATCAGGTGATTGTTTGCGACCTGCTCACCTTCAACCTGAATGCTTTCGCCATCATAAAAATACAAGGTCCTGTTTAGGTTTTTATGGACGGCTGATGGCAATTTCCATGTGGCATGAGCTTCCATTTTTATGGTGAATACAGCCACATCATGATCAGGGTCAGCGGCCCATGAATCAGGAGTGGGTTCAGGGGCCTTGACATTGTTCAGGTGCCCCGCGATGACATTGACCGTTGTTGTTTTCCCATCTTCAGTAAAGCTGACTTCAGGAACCATGTCATGCCAAAGCATTTTGAAATGTGGTTCAACGAACTTACTGGATTTTGGTAAATTTAACCAGATCTGAAAAATTTCTAACGGATTGCCCTTGTTCTCATTCAGCAAGGGGAACATTTCGGAATGCTGTACACCCTTTCCTGCTGTCATCCATTGCACATCGCCGGCACCAAAACGGCCCGCTGCTCCCAGCGAATCAGTATGGTCTACAAAGCCTTCTTTATTTATGGTGATGGTCTCAAAACCCCTGTGCGGATGGTAAGGGAATCCTGGAACCTGACTGCCGTGATACATTCTGAATCCATCTTTTACCACAAAGTCCTGTCCTATATTTCTTCCTTTTAAGTCTTCCGGATTCAGGCCCATATGGTCATTGCCTTTTGGATATTCGTCCCGGTGGTAGGCGCAAAACAAAAATGGGTCTTGTGTTTCCCATGGAAATCCCAAGGGCTTAATCTGTACTATTTTAGTTGTATCCATTTTTTGTGTTTTAGAAATGCTGTACAAAGATCGGAAACATAGCTAAACTTTAAAATAAAGTAGCTTATCAATACAGGTTAAACTAGATTAACACTTTATTGTTCAAGGATGAGCTGGCTTTTGATCTTGCTTAAGAATTCCTTGGTGATACCCAGGTATGAAGCAATCAGGTACTGGGGAATACGCTGCTCAATTTTCGGGTATTCGTTTCTAAAGAAAAGGTACCGGTCTTTTGCACTCATACTCATGTTTCTGACGATCCTTTTTTGAGAAGCAACGAAGGCCCTCTCGACGATGATCCTGAAAAAGCGTTCCAGTTTTGGGATCTCCTGCATCATTTGCTGTTGACTTTCATAAGAAAACTGGATCAGTTCTGTGTTTTCAAGGCATTGTACGTTAAAATCCGCAGGCTTTTGGGTAATATAACTGCCCATGTCTGAGGTCCACCAGTCTTCAATGGAGAACATGATCACATGTTCCTGGCCTTCTTCGTCGACATAAAAAGTTTTGGTACAGCCGGAAATTACAAATCCGCTAAATTTACACACATCACCTTGTTGAAGAAAATACTGTCCTTTTAGCAATTTCCGATGGGAACACAATGAAACCAACATACTTTCTTCTTCCTCAGTAAGTGTGACCACGCGGTTGATATAATCTAGTAACGGTTTGAATTTATCCATATAAAAAGCAGTTCAAGCTAACTACTGTCAAAAATAAGGTTTTTTTACTGATCTATTTTCTTGCCTGTTCAAGGTAGCCCAATACATAAACTGCAGGGGCATTCCAATTGATACAGACTTCGTTGGAGGCATAACTGGCTTCAACATCCATATAAGACTTGGCCGGAAATTCGGATGTGTATGCAACCATTTGTCCGTCTTGACGGTCATGGTTAGGGCCGCCCAAAATAAAGCCCGGTACAGGATCAGCGATACTGTCGGCACCGCTTGGCCTGTGGTGGGGAAACATCACTCTTTTAGAACCAAAACCAGTTAAAAAAGAATATCCCGTGGCGTTTTTCCCGAAAATATAATCATTGATCTGTTCAGCACCGATCAGGTACTTCTCATCACCGGTTAACCTGTGTGCCACGCACAGGATATAGGCCTGGTTAAGAATATCACTGTTTGATCCCCATTTAAAACTATCTAAAGCAATGTGATATGGGTGCCGATCTATTTTTTCAAGGATTTCATCGGCAAGGGCGGTATGGCCCCGGGTCAGGAAATCAGCCAGTTGAGTGTCAAGCATATCCCTGTTTTCAAGCAGGGAATGAAAGCCGACATTGCGAACAAAATTCTTCCAGCTACTGGTAAGCTGGTGTTCGTATGCTTGTTCATATTTTTTCATAGCCGCTTTATACCGGTCTTCTTTGGTCGCCAGGTATAACTCGGAAGAAGCCCAGAAAAAATCGTCTGAAAAATCACTATCCCCGTATTCTCCCGTGCTCACGTCCTCAGGGTTTTTAAAGGGGATATTGTCATTTTTTTCGGCCCATGAAAATGCTTTTTTGGATGCCTCCAGCGCCTTGGCTGACCAATCAGGATCAATAGCTTGATACAATCTTGAAGCCTGGGCCAGCACGGCTGCAAAATCAAGTGTAGAAGCCGTTCCCTTGCCAATAATATAGCGATCCAGGTCATAAGCTTCGGGCATGATAAAACCTCCAAATCCAAGCCCTGTCAATTTGAAAAA
>JBFFLO010000234.1:0-4949 GCA_041554895.1 Lutimonas sp.
CGGATAAGAAACCGTAGTCATTCATATGGCTAAAACTGAATCTGATTAATAATGGTTAAATATAGGAAAACTATTTCCATGTGCATTTAGCAGCCTATATTTTATGCAAATACTTTTAGAGATGAGCTGGATTGACTCCTTGGAGTCGTCGGACCAAAATAGGGAAGCTATACCAGCAAAACCAAATTGTAATTTGTTTTATTATGCTAGCTGGATTGACTCCTTTCAGTCGTCGGGCCAAAAGGGGGAAGCTATACTAGAAAAACCTATTGGCTAACGCCAATATTTTTTTGTTGCTCAAAATTCTTAAATGCGAGCATTACGAATTTTGAGCAACAAAAAAACCTTCCAGTTTCCTGGAAGGTTTTCCTAGTAGCGGGAGCTGGACTCGAACCAGCGACCTTTGGGTTATGAGCCCAACGAGCTACCTACTGCTCTATCCCGCGATGTGGGTGCAAAGATACACATAATTTAGAGATATAAACAAAGGTTTTTTCATAAAAAAAGTCAGATATTTTTATACCTGACTTTCAATTCATTATCTGTAATTAAATTAAATTACATCCCGATAGCACCTTTTAGAATTGTGTCTATCCATTCATGGACATCAAAAATTCTTCATTGTTATTGGTATATTTTATCTTGTCTTTGACAAATTCCATGGCTTCTATAGGATTCATATCGGCTAAATATTTTCTTAATACCCAAATGCGTTGTCTTACTTTATCTTCATGAAGCAAGTCATCACGGCGCGTACTAGACTTCACAAGATCAATAGCAGGATAAATTCTTCTATTTGCAATGTTTCTGTCTAACTGAAGTTCCATATTTCCAGTACCTTTGAATTCTTCAAAGATTACCTCATCCATTTTAGATCCTGTGTCTGTAAGTGCCGTTGCAATAATAGAAAGTGATCCTCCATTTTCAATATTTCTGGCAGCTCCAAAGAATCTTTTAGGTTTGTGCAAGGCATTGGCATCAATACCACCGGATAAAATTTTACCTGATGCGGGAGCCACTGTGTTATAGGCCCTTGCAAGTCTTGTGATCGAATCCAAAAGGATGACCACATCGTGTCCGCATTCCACCAATCTTTTCGCTTTTTCAAGAACGATATTCGCGACCCTTACATGTTTTTCTGCAGATTCATCAAAAGTTGAAGCAATAACTTCTCCTTTAACATTACGTTGCATATCGGTAACTTCTTCAGGACGTTCATCGATTAGCAAAACCAATTGATAAACTTCAGGATGATTAGCCGCAATTGCATTGGCAATGTCTTTCAATAAAATTGTTTTTCCTGTTTTTGGCTGAGCGACGATCATACCGCGTTGGCCTTTTCCTAAGGGTGAAAACAAATCAATGATACGCGTAGACAAATTACTTCCTTTTTCTGCAAGATTGAATTTTGCTTCAGGAAATAAAGGCGTCAAATGTTCAAAGGATACCCTGTCTCTGACGATACTTGGGTTAAGTCCGTTGATAAGGCTGACCCGGATCAGTGGAAAATATTTTTCCCCTTCCTTTGGAGGCCTTATTTTTCCCTTTACCGTATCACCGGTTTTTAAACCAAAAAGTTTGATTTGTGATTGGGACACATAAATATCATCGGGTGATGAGAGGTAATTGTAGTCAGAAGATCTTAAGAATCCATATCCATCAGGCATGATTTCCAATACACCTTCACTTTCAATAATACCATCGAATTCAAAATCAGGATCCCTGTATTTACCAGGTTGATTGCTTTCATTACCACGTTGTTTGTGATTTTGATTAGGATTTCTCGGCTCTTTTTTCTGTGGATGCTGAGTGGTTTTCTGGTCTTTTTGCTGAGCAGGATGCTGCTTTTTTGGATCTTTTTGCTGAGCAGGATGTTGTTTTTTTTGATCCTTTTGCTGAGCAGGATGTTGCTTTTTTTGATCCTTTTGCTGAGCAGGATGTTCCTTATTTTCGGTTTGTTGAGGCTGAATTCTTTTCTGCGGAGCAGGTTGTTTTCTTTCTGCGGCAACAGGCCTGGATGCATCTTGAACAGGCTTTTTCTCCTCGATCTTTTGATGCTTTTCAGGAGCCTCGTTTTCGATTATAGCCTTAGGTTCTGTTTTTCTGATTTCTTTTTTAGGAAGAGCTTCTTTTGGAATGTCAGTGGCCGGGGAAGCCAAATCAGGTGCTGACTCGTTTTTAGAAATTCTCTTTCTTTTTGGTTTACTGGAAGCAGCTGTTTCTTTTAATTGCTTTGGATTAGCAGCCTGAACATCCAATATTTGATAAACCAAATCAAGTTTTTTTAATTGACGAAACTTTGGAACATCAATTTTTTGCGCAATTTCCTGCAACTCCAAAAGTTTCATCTCTTTGAGTTCGTCTATGTCAAACATCATATATAAATGTTAATTAATGATATCAATTCTTTGGTAAGAATTATCTGTTTAAATGAATTTGTTTTGATAATATAAAGGGTATCGTAAAAGAAGTAATTTTACAATAGGTTTCGATTTGATGGCACAATATTACAAAATAAAATTAATATAGAAAGTTATTTCTTAAAAAGATTAATGTATTTTTGCCGTTCATTTTTTCAGGAATGTTACAAAGAATACAGACCCTTTATCTATTTATTGCCTTCCTGCTTGCCGGGGTGGTGGCTTTTGTGGTGCCGTTTTGGATGAGTTCAGAGGATGAGCTTGTTTATTTGAATTCTTTGTTGTCTGGCGAAGATTTATTTTTAATGGTAATTCCTGCTGCATTTATGGTCTCGGCAATTATTGCCTTCTTGGCCTTAATATCTTTTAAAAACCGAACAAGACAAATCATTTACAATAGATTGAATATTGTGATCAACTTTTTATTGTTAGGAATTGTCGTATATCATCAACTAAAATTACCTGGAGGAACTGTAGTTTCTGAGAAGGGTATTGGGGTTTTCATACCTTTACTGGTAATTGTTTTTTTAGCTTTGGCTAACAAGGCAATTATAAAGGATGATAAACTTGTAAAATCTGTAGATCGATTGCGGTAATACTAATACCTTAGTTATAGTGTGTATGACTGCCTGAATCTAATTCAGGCAGTCTTTTTTTTTGCCTGATTTTTAACTAACGGTTTTTGGGTAATTTTCAAAATCCCAAGTTCCTCTATTGTGAGAAACTTCATGTGTACATATATTTGTAGTGTAATTATTCAAGTAATAGTTGCTGTTATGAAAAAACAGCCTTTGAGAAAAGGCATAAGGGGGGAAAGGAGAGAAGATCACTTTCAACTCAAAAGAAGAAAGAACTTCTCTCCTTATTTTAAACTCCGGGAATAAATTGCTATGAATTCCAAAAATTGACATTTTGAAAATCAAATTTCTCTTAAAGAGATGCTATTGAGAATTAATGATTCTTGATACTATATATACTCCGTTGTACCTATAATGGAGAGAATAAAAGGGGAGAAAGGAGAGAAGTGAAGCAAATTGTTTTCTAACAAGGACAAAATATAAATAACTTCTCTCCTTACTATTTTCAGAAAGTGGGAAAATTGCTATAGATTCCAAAACTGACATTTAGACATCAAATTTCTCAAAAGAAATGATCTCATAAAGAAATGCTTTATGATAAGAAACACTCCTGGTTTTTAATCATGGAGTATAAGAGAGGGGAGAAAGGAGAGAAGTGAAGCAAATTGTTTTCTAACAAGGATAAAATACAAATAGCTTCTCTCCTTACTATTTTTTTAACAAAAAAATACAAACTCTATGGTTTCAAGTTTAAAGATCAATTCGAAAGGGACTTAACAATATACTCCAGACAAAATGGAGAAGAAGAGAGGGGAGAAAGGAGAGAAGTGAAGCAAATTGTTTTCTAACAAGAATAATTACACAAATAGCTTCTCTCCTTACTATTTTTCAAAAAGGAAGGCCCTGCTATTCGAAATGAATTTTAGATAAGTTCTTTAAAAATATACTGATCAGCATATAGTAGCAAGATCAGAACGAAATACTCCAGATAAAACGGAGAAGAAGAGAGGGGAGAAAGGAGAGAAGTGAAGCAAATTGTTTTCCAACAAGAATAGAAATACAAATAGCTTCTCTCCTTACTATTTTTTAGCACAAAAAAATACTCAAATCATGGGGGACTTGAGTATTTCTAAAGAATAATAAACAATTGTTCTTTTAAAGGGGAAAAAGGAAAGGGAGTTAGGAGAGAAGTGAAACAAGCTTTCTAATAAACAAATAACTTCTCTCCTTACTATAAATATTTCAACTATTGAAATTAAATTCCGTTCTAACGAACCTGCAATATAGAAAAAGAATTTTAAATATTCAAATATTAATGATCATGATTTATAAATGAAAGATCTTAAATACTTGATATACAATTATATAAACTTATAATAAACATAGTAAATGCAATAAAAAAAGGAAAAAAATACATAATAATAGATTTTTTATATCTTGTGAACCGTCAAACTAGTGGTTTATAGGGATAAATCTCATGGTTTCTGGGTAGGTCTAAAAATACCTAGTTTCGCTATTGGTTTATACCTTATTTGCCGATACATTTGATGTGTTAGCCTATTTTGGTTGATATACATATACATACAAAACAAATCTAAAAGTTTATTATTATGAAAAATTTTACTATTGCAATTGCCATGTTGTTGGTTATGGCTTCGTTTACAACCAACTTAACTAACTCATCCTCAGCTGTTTTGACTGACTACCAAGGTACTCTATTAGAGTCTGCACCTGTGTTGGAAAACAATGATGGAGACGTTAAAGTAACATTTACTGTTGATCAAAATGTTATTGTATCTTCGATGTTGATCGGTTCTTCAAATGAGATTTTTCTAGTGGAAAATGGGTATTCTGACTCATCGAAAACAGTGACACTTGATCTTGAGCCCGTAAACGGCAAGGTTGAAACTGCTTTCAACAATATTTATGAAAGCAATTATGACGTAGCTTC
>JBFFLO010000235.1:0-4945 GCA_041554895.1 Lutimonas sp.
AAACTAGTGGGGAATTCAGGATATTACCTGAAGAATGCTTCTCCAGTAAATGTTGAAATAACAAATTAATCCATATAGAATTATGAAATTGAGAAGTTTAATAATAGCAGTAATAGGTTTACTATCTGTTGGGTCAGTAAGTGCTCAGGCAAATTTACTGAATTCAAAGATCCCCGAGCAGGTAGGTATGAAAACGCCAGAGCAGCTTGCTGCGGATAATGACAGCCCATTGCCATATGGATATATTGATGATAGAGATATCTTATGGTCAAAAGTAGTATGGGAATACGTAGATCTTAATCAAAAGATCAATATGCCTTTCTATTATCCTGTTGATACAAGTAATATAAGTTCAACAAGAAGGTCTTTATACGATACTTTATTAAGAGGGATCAAAAGTGGAGAGATCATTGATGTATATGATGACTCTTATTTTGAAGACAAGTTGACCTTGAAGGATATTTCAGGAAGGTTGGCGAGAATTGATACTTCAGATGCCGGTATTGAAAGATTAAATGCAGGTGAGGTGCTTACTGATGAATATGTTGACAGGAGAGATATTACTGCTGGAGACATCGAAGGTTTCAGAATCAAGGGCGTATGGTATTTTGACAAACGCCAAGGAGAATTGAAATACAGATTGCTGGGAGTTGCACCGGTAGCACCAGACGTAAACTTCATCGATAGTGAAGGGTCACAGGATGAATTAATTGAATTGTTTTGGGTATGGTATCCTGGTGCCAGGTACACTACGCATGACATGAAAGTGTTCAATCAGAAGAATTCAGCTTTTCCGCTGTCTTATGATCACTTGCTCAACGCCAGAAGATTCAACGCGATCATCTATAGAGAAGAGAATATTTATGGCAACCGTGACGTTGCAGAATATATTAAGGGAAATTCACTTTTTCAAGTTTTGGAATCAGATAAACTTAAAGAAGACATTCGGGATAGGGAGCTCGATATGTGGAATTACTAATTACTGAGTTAATAAGAAAAGAACCCCTGCTGTAAAGCAGGGGTTTTTTTATGTTCCGCAGTCTGAGGCGATCGGAGGTGAGGTGATCGGAGGTGAGGTGATCGGAAGTGAACCCCTCACCTCCGATCACCTGAGAAATTATAGCATATAGTTAAGCGCTAAATCTTATCTTTGAGCCCTGAACAAGTTTTTAAAGGGAAGGAAGGTTTTGGATACAAGTGTAGATTATATTATTGTTGGTTTGGGATTGGCGGGAATTGCTTTGGCCGAGGAACTTAAAAGGCAAGGCAAAACCTTTATAGTGTATGAAGATAGCTCCCAAACTTCCTCTCTGGTGGCCGGAGGTATGTACAATCCTGTAATTCTGAAAAGGTTCACGCCTGTTTGGAATGCCAAAGAACAGTTGGACACAGCAATACCTTTTTACCTGTCACTTGAAAAGAAACTGAAAGCTACTTTTGATCAGCCATTGGATATTTACAGGACATTCAAGAGTATCGAAGAGCAAAATAATTGGTTTATCGCGAGTGATAAGCCAGCTCTCCAGGAATACATGCATCCCGAATTGGCGAAGTTGGAGGCTAAACATGTTGTTGCTCCCTATCATGCCGGCAGAGTAACACATACAGGGCGTGTCAGGGTTAGAGAATTGGTTTCTGCTTACCGCAGGTATTTGAAAAATGAAGGCCAATTGGTGGAGGAAACCTTCAGGCATGATAGTGTCATCACTTGGGATACGCATATTGAATATAAAAACCGCAGGGCCGAGAGGATCGTTTTTTGTGAAGGAAATGGATTGAAGGCTAATCCGTTTTTTAATAAGTTGCCGCTCAACGGAACCAAAGGGGAATTATTGACCATTCATGCGCCTGATTTAAAACTGGATGTAGTTGTTAAATCGGCTGTTTTCGTTTTGCCTTTAGGAGATGATCTCTATAAAGTTGGTGCAACTTTTAACTGGTCTGATAAAACGAATATGCCTACATCAGAAGGCAGAAGGGAACTTGAAGATAAATTGAAACAGGTTATTACCTGCGATTATGATATTGTAGCACATGAAGCAGGGGTGAGGCCTACAACAGGAGACAGGCGCCCATTGCTGGGGGTTCATAAAGACAATCACAGGCTGGCTTTGCTTAATGGTTTGGGAACCAGAGGGGTAATGATAGCTCCTTTGATGGCGAAAAAACTATATCAATACCTTGAAAATAAGCAGGATTTGGATAAAGAGATCGACATCAAAAGGTTCAAACAACAGAATTAACCTTCCTTTATTTTATAATGCACAAACATATTGATGTATAACAGTCTGGAAATCCTCATTGTAATAGGGATCAATGCAATTAGTATCACGAAAATTGCAATAAAAGAACCAATGAGACCTAAGCCCAATGCATAGGAAATAATAAAAATGGCAATAGCCAGGCCAACGGTCAGTGCATAGGATACATACATGGCCCCATAAAAAAAAGAAGGTTCGATCATGTATTTCAATCCGCAACTTTCACAGTTATTATCAATCTTCAGATTTTTCTTAAGATTTAGGGTCATTCTATTTTGAAAGAATCTACCTTCCTGACATTGAGGGCATTTGTTGTTTAAAACACTGTATAATTTAGAGCCTTTTTTCAGCATTGCAGATTGATAAGTTTCAGTTACTTTTGCAAAGATAAATTTTTAAGACTGAATAATGCTGAATGCTCATGACATTACCGTTTCCTTTTCTGGAGAAGAATTGTTTTCGGGAATTACTTTTAAGTTAAACGCCGGAGATCGTATAGGGCTCGTTGGAAAAAATGGAGCTGGTAAATCCACTTTATTGAAAATTGTTTCAGGAGAACAGGAATATGATCGCGGATCTATGGCCTTTGATAAGGATATCAGCCTAGGTTTCCTGAAGCAGGATATCGATTTTGAAGAAGGAAGAACTGTCATTGAAGAGGCTTATCAGGCTTTTAAGGAAATTAAGGGCATTGAGGAAAAACTTGAAGTCGTTAATACCCAGTTGGCCGAGAGAACGGATTATGAAAGTGAGTATTATCACAATTTAATGCATGACCTTGATGAATTGTCACATCGCTATGAATTGATCGGGGGATATAATTATCAAGGTGAAACGGAAAAAATCCTGGCCGGGCTTGGTTTTAAGCAAGAAAACCTTCATCAAATGACCCATACTTTTTCGGGAGGATGGAGGATGAGGATAGAATTGGCAAAATTGTTATTGCAGAAGCACGATATCTTATTGCTCGATGAGCCCACCAATCATTTGGACATAGAATCTATTATTTGGTTTGAAAATTTTTTAAAAGGATTCAGTGGGGCCATCATGATGGTTTCTCACGATAAAATGTTTCTTGACAATGTGACCAACAGAACAATAGAGATATCATTAGGGCAGATCTATGACTATAAAAAGCCTTATTCCCAATATTTGTTGCTCAGAAATGAAATAAAGGAAAAGCAACTTCAGGCCCAGAAAAATCAGGATCGAGAGATCAAGCATACTGAGCAACTTATCGAGAAATTCAGGGCCAAAGCCAATAAGGCTTCCATGGCACAGTCATTGATAAAAAAACTCAATAAGGTAGAACGTATTGAGGTTGATGTAGAAGATAATGCGGTCATGAATGTGCGATTTCCCATGTCCGTAACCCCTGGAAAGGTTGTCGTGGAAGCAAATGAAGTTGCCAAAAATTATGGGGATAACCAGGTGCTTAAGCATGTGAACATGTTAATTGAGCGAGGTAGTAAAATTGCTTTTGTAGGACAAAATGGTCAGGGAAAATCAACTCTTGCCAAGATCATGGTAGGTGAAATCAGTTTTGATGGAGACTTGAAATTAGGCCATAATGTTCAAATTGGTTATTTCGCACAAAATCAGTCTGAATATCTGGACGGGGATTTAACGATTCTTGAAACCATGGAGAATGAAGCAACTGACGGTAACCGGATTAGGGTTCGCGATATGTTGGGTTCTTTTCTTTTCAGAGGAGATGAAGTGGAGAAAAAGGTAAAGGTATTGTCTGGAGGAGAAAGAAACCGTCTGGCTTTATGTAAAATGCTCTTGCATCCGTTTAATGTTTTAATCATGGATGAGCCTACCAACCACCTTGATATAGCCTCAAAAAATGTACTTAAAAGGGCCTTAAAGCAATTTGAAGGTACCTTGATCCTTGTATCTCATGACAGGGATTTTTTACAAGACCTGGCTTCAACTGTTTATTCTTTTCGGGAAGGAGGAATTAAGGAGTACCTCGGAGATATTAATTATTTTCTGGAGCAACATGAGCTGGAAGATATGAGGGCCGTGGAAATGAGGACTAAAAAGGAATCAAACGACAATGCCGCCAAAGGAGGAAAGCAAAACCATACTGATCAAAAGCAGCGAAAAAAACTTCAAAACCGACTTAGCAAAATTGAAGCCGAAATTTCCGATTTAGAGAAGAAGATCATCAACGATGATGCACAAATTGCGGAAAATTTTAAATTGCTTCATGAGGATAAACGATTTTTTGATCTATATAATGAAAAGAAATCAAGGGTCGAGGAACTGATGAGCCAATGGGAAGTAGTGCAGGAACAGATTGATTCAATATAAACCTTTCACCGCAAGAATCGTTAAGTTATAGCCAGCCTTAGTCTTTAAGTACTGGTGGATATTGAGTCATGATATGGTTCACGAATTCATTGATACGGGCTTCTTTTTTATCGATATCCTTGTGATATGATAGTAAACCAACTCCTATGCCCTGCCATGAAAGTTCTTTCTTTCTGGCATCAATCAAATCGATAAATAGCGTGCCTTCGGTGGAACTGGTTACATTAGTGTAACCAAATCCATAGCCAGGACCGCCAAATCCATACCCATATCCGTAATACCACGGATACCAGCCATAGTAATTATTGTTGTATACGTCAATTTTTTCTCGGGACTTGGTAAAAATATTTACAAGAAGGTCGGGG
>JBFFLO010000236.1:0-4941 GCA_041554895.1 Lutimonas sp.
AACCAGGCTGTTCAACAAAGCCTTGTCTGAACCTTTGGCGTATTGCCTGCTCAAACGTTCCTGCATTTTACCTAAATGAGACTTAAAAGCAACAAGCGCATATTGTTGTAAATCATAATTAAGCGTGGTCTCAATAATAAGCCCGCTCTTTTTAAGGTCATAAATCGTATCTGACCTTCTGTTCAAAGCTTCCAATATTTGTGAAGCTTCTTGTCTGATCTGTACTAAATAATAATTCGCCGGCCCTTCTGATTCAAGATTTGCATAATCAAGTCTTAAGGGTTTTTTTTGAAGTTCAGTTGCTCTTTCATCAGTCAAATACCCATATCTCTCCATTTGCTCCAGGACTACATTTCTTCTGCTTAGCGCATGATCAGGATATAATCTGGGGTTGTAATATGTGTTGGCCTTCAACATCCCAATCAGAACAGCTGATTCTTCAATCTTTAATTTTTCGACACTTTTATTAAAGAACCTGTGGGCAGCGGCTTCAATTCCTAAAACATTTTCTCCAAAAGGAACTGTATTCAAATAAAGCGTAAGAATATCTTCTTTTTCATAAATACTCTCCAGGCGATAGGCAAGGATGATCTCTTTAGTTTTGTTGACCGGCATCGATAAAAATCCATAATGCTGCCTTCCAAACATATTTTTGGCCAGTTGCTGGGTAATGGTACTCCCTCCTCCTGCACTTTTTTGCTGCAGCAGTATAGACTTGACCAAAACCCTTAATAAGCTTCGTGAATCAACTCCTTCATGCTCAAAATAACGTGCATCTTCAGTGGCGATCAAAGCATTTACCAGATCCGAAGGAAGTTGCTTATACACAACATTGGTCCTGTTATCGGCAAAAAACTTACCAATGAGCTTACCTTGATCTGAAACCACCAAAGAGGCAGTTTCATTTTTAAATTCTTTCAGTTCCTTTTCTGAAAATACATGACCAAAAACGCCCAAATAAATAAAACCCAGAAAGATCCCTAACAGGAACAAGGTAAACAGGGATAATTTTACAAAAAATACAATCAGTTTTCTTTTCATAACTCACTAGGCAGGTCGTTTTGAACTGTACTTAAAATTCAAATTTATGGTTGTGATTAATTCCTCATAACAACAAGCGTAGCAATATAGCCTGTCAGTATGTTCCATTCTTTATCGGCCAAAACTATGCCATTCTCGTCGAGCACTTTAAATTCTGCAGTATTTGGTCCTGAGGAGCCTTGGTTTAAAGCCTCTATATCAATCCGGTTAAAGCCTTCCCTTAAATTTACGTCTATAGAATAATAACCCCCACGAAGGGTAATGCTTCTTCTTATGACCTCTTCATTGACATATAACTTCACCCTGTCCCCATCAACATAACTGTGATCTCTGCATATGATCCGAATTGCTTTTGAACTTGTTTCCAATTTTCCAAGTTCGAGTGAAGTTTGAAATTTTTTGATGCTTACATCACTGCCGTTCCAGTATTTGGCCACAAGAACGTCCTTTTCCCTTTGGTTCAGATCGCTCATGCTTCTTTTCCTTTTCTCGGGAATGACACTAAGTGAAGGGAATTTATCAGCAATATCCTTTAGGTTTCCGAATAAGGTGATCGTCTCAGCTTTAATTTCGGGACTGTCGGCATTCTGAGGTATAAATTGCTTTTCGCTTTTATCGTCAGGCTGGTATTGAAACGCGTCAGTTTGCTCTACATTATTATTATCTATCTGAGACATTAATGCAGTAGAAAAACAAAAAAACAATAAAGTGACAAGAATTTTTTTCACAAGTTAATACATCGTTTAATAAAAATTTAAGGCGGCCAAATTACAAATTAATGCCTACCTTTTTATTAAAACTTTATTAAAACTTACAGGCCACCCACTCTTGTTATTGTTCTTTTTTATAGTTTCTCTGGATCTTCTTTATGGCATTTTCAATTGACTTGTCAGGCTCTATCACATTGAGTTCTCCCCAAAATTCCGGATCGGAAAAACCCGAAGTCTGATCTGTGAGAATAACAGATCTTCTCATGCGATCTCTGTTTCTTACAGTAATATTCTGGTCATTGTCTTCCCAGTCTGTAATCGCCATTTCAATAGCAACATGGTAAATAGAATTAAACAATTTCTTGTCCCAGTTAATCTTAAAACTCAACTCGATCCTGCTATAGCTATAGTGCCATTTTCCATTGATTTGTTTGTAATCAACAATATATTTGGTATCAATAGGAGTCACGTCAGCATTCTGGGGCTTCTTCTTTACAAAGAATTTTTTGGCCTTTTCCAGATTTCTCAAATTCAAGCTAAAAACGGTCTTCACCAGTGCAAAAGAATCTGTATCTATATATAATTTTCCCTGGTAAAAAGGCTCAATGATAGAAGGCCTTTGAACAAAATCGATCACATATACATTTCTATTGTCTATGTTGATCATTTTGTCAAAAGTAAATTTATAAATCTCAAACATGTCAGGTGTGAAAAAGAGGTTTTCATTCCTGATCATATCCATGCTTAGGTTGTTATAAGGGCCTCCTTGCAATTTGATCACCAAAGTGTCTATCTTTTTATAGTCGGTGCTTTTTCGCGACTTATTAAGGACAACATAATCGCCCTGAGCCCCCCTTTGCTGCTTGTAGACATCAACTACTGCTTCTGAAAGAGAAGCATAGGTTCTCCTTTTCTTAATAGACTCCCTGTAAAAAGCCTTTTCAATGATGGGTTCGCTATATGAATTCGATTTTTTTCTTTCAATCACTTTTTTTAGTACCGATACTGGGTCTGCTTCAACCAAATTAACGTCAGGTAGTTTTTCAAAGGATTCTTCCATGCTGATGGTCATTTCCCCTGTTCCGAAAGAACTCAAGGGCATCATTTTATTTTGATAGCCCAGATACGTGATGACCACTTTTTCGTTTTTCAATGCTACTGGAACTTTCAGTAAAAACACACCATCCAAATTGGAAATGGTAGAAACGTTTGAATTGCTTACTGATACCGAAGCATATTCTAAGGGCTTTTTCGTTTTACCATCAACGATCATTCCTTTGTACTCATTAAAATCAGTGGAACTTTCATCCTGTGCGGTCAATGAAGGCTGAATTAACAAAAAGACCATTATATACAGACAGCTGTTTAGCACTGTTTCTATACTGCGACTTAACTTGCTCTTGTTCAATGTCATAATGTTTTATTTAACAGATAGTTTCAACCAATGAAAATAACTAATAATGACCAATTAGAAAAGAATTTTAACTTAAATATCGTTGAAGTGCCAATTCCTCCCAAGGAATTAACTTATCTTATGAATAATGGGATTGAAGGCCTTGGAGGCAATCAAAACTTTATCGCCAATTTGCAGGTTCGCGGCCTCTTGGTCATTGGCGATTACTTTGACGAGGTCCTTCCCGATCAACACGGTCACAATCACGATAAAATCTTGTTTGACCATTCCAATTACTTCTCCGGTAAACTGAAACTTTGCATTGACCCTGTCATTGGTAAACATATCTGCCGGATTACCTTGTCTTATGATCTTCCCGTGATCCATTTCAATCATAAAATCAGATAAACGAATGATCTCTGAAACATCGTGGCTTATTAAGAGTGTGGTCAAGCCAAATTCCCTGTGTACTTCAAGAATATAAGATTGAAGTTTCAATCTCATTTCATGATCCAGTGCAGAAAGGGGCTCGTCGAGTAATAACATTTTTGGCTGGCTTACAAGGGCTCTGGCCAGTGCAACCCTTTGTTTTTGACCTCCGGATAAAGTATTTGGTTTCCTGCTTTGCAATTGACCCAAATCAATAATGTCTACCAATTTATCAATGATAGCTTTAGATTGTCCTTTGCCTAAACCGAAACACAGGTTCTCTCTCACGGTCATATTCGGGAAAAGAGCATATTCCTGAAATACGAAACCAATATTCCTTTTTTGTGGTGGGAGGAATATATCCTTGGCCGTATCTGTCCATACTTCTTCACCCATGCTGATATAACCCTTCTGGGGATTCATAAGCCCGGCAAGCAGCATCAGAAAAGTGCTTTTTCCGGCTCCAGATCTCCCATATAGCGTAACAAGCTTTCCTTCTTCAAAATGCATCTTCAGGTCCAGCTTCATTTCCCCCGTAGAGGATTTCAATTTTTTTTGGAGTGAAATTTCAATCATCACCACCAAATTTAGTGAAGTATCCTCCATTGACAAGATAAACCATCAGAAGAATGACAAAGGTAATTCCAAACAAGATCATAGAATAACTATTAGCAGCAGCATAATTTAAACTCTCAACTTCATCATAGATGGCAATGGAAGCAACCCTTGTTTTTCCGGAAAGGTTTCCCCCGATCATCAAAACAACACCAAACTCGCCAATGGTATGGGCAAAAGCAAGGATGATCCCGGTAATCATTGACGGTTTCATATTAGGCAACAAGACCCTGATAATAGTTGTCAATTTTGATTTTCCCATTACATAGGAAGCATGTTGAAGCGAAGGTGATAAATTGGCAAAACCGGCCTGAATAGGGTGCACCATAAAAGGCAAACTATAGATCAATGATCCCAGCACCAGGCCTTCGAAAGAAAATACAAGCCTGATACCCAACCATTGGTCCAACCAGTCTCCAAAGGCATTTGACGGACTAAATGCCAGCAGCATGTAGAAACCAATCACTGTAGGTGGCAAAACAAGCGGCATACTAACAAGGGTTTCCGCAATTGGTTTTATCCTGGATCGTGTGTGGGCCAGCCAATAAGCCAAAGGAATTGAAATGATCAATAACAGGATCGTGGTGATCAAAGCCAGTTTAAAAGTTAGAAAGAGTGGGTTCCAGTCTATCATTTTGACAACATCAATTCGTTGGTTTTTACCATGGCCGTTAATTCCATATCCTGAACAATCTGTAATTGTTTCACGGCATTTGAGGTAATGATGGAAGTAATTGTGCCCATTTCAGTATC
>JBFFLO010000237.1:0-4939 GCA_041554895.1 Lutimonas sp.
ACAAGTGGTATGACAGCCGCTATGAATGGTTCGGTAAACGTTTCGATCAATGATGGCTGGATCCCTGAATTCCAAAAAAATGGCAAAAATTGTTTTGTGCTTCCTGTAGTTGATTACAAATTGCCTCACTGGGATCAGGATAAAATGGATGCTGACAATTTATATGATTTATTAGAGAACAAGGTCATCCCAACCTATTACGATACGCCTGAAAAATGGCAGGAAATTGTATTTAAAGGCATCGATGGCGTAATTCCTGAATTCACTAGTCATAGGATGGCCGACCAATATTATAAGAAGTTGTTCAAATAAGAAATAGCTTTTCAACAACGATAAAAAAGTTGAAAGTCATTGATGACTTTCAACTTTTTTTTTGATCACATCACAATTTCCTTTAGGTATCTTAAAGCTGTTTATAGTAAAAAATTTAGCGTTAATGCGTTGCTCCATTTTTGTTGAGCCATAAAAAAACCTGACAGAAAGATCTGCCAGGTTAGGTTAGTTTCAAAACTTTTCCCCCGAGTATTTTGAAACGCAATTCAAAAATACAAAATTATTATTATTATTATGTATAATTAACACAATAAAAATGTTCAATAATTTTCAATAAATATGCGCGAAATATTAAACAGGTTATCTTTCAGGTAATTAGATATTTTTTAATCTCACTTTTTGTATCAAAAAAAAGCAAGTAAATCAAGTAACTGGCCGGCAAATTGTAAATTTGTATTTTTATCACATACCCTATACCTAAATGAAAAAGTATTTTTCCATCGGAGCATTGTTGATAGACTATCGTCTCGATCGTAATATTTCGCAAATGGACTTATCTTCTTTGATCAACGTGGATATCAGGACCATTCAAAGATGGGAGAAAGATATTACGCTCATAAAGCCTGACAAGGAAAAGGAAATTGCAGAAGCTACCCTGCTCCCCTACCAATTGATCAGGAACCTGAATGCAACGATACCAATCCCTACTTTTTATGATTTTCGAATCAGGAAGTACTCTCTTACTGAACTCAACAATGACCTGCCTCACGCTTTATGGCTTAAAGACCGGGTCAGTGGATTCTCCAAAAGGATACGGACCATTGACCTCTTGACAGACATGGATGTATTGCGAAAAGACCTTTTGTTGCAAAAGAACAATGAAGAACCCATTTCAAGAAATGTTTTGTCAAGAGCCATAGAGCTTTTGCCCGAACTCAATCTTATCATCATGGATGATTTTGGTAATTATTCAGGACACTGTATTACTTTGCCTTTAAGCCTGGACGCCTATGAACAATTAAAAAACAAGAAAATTACTGAGAAAGACATCAACCTGTCTCACCTTGTTAACTATAAAAAAATGGAGAAGCCGGCGTTCTTTAATTATGATATCACTGCAGATTGCAATGATAATATTTTTTATCTGGCTCATGAATATTTGAGCTTTTTTAAAGGGTTTGGGCCTGATTATGAATATTGCGCCCATACCATGCGCTATGATTCTTACAAGATCAATGAGCAGCTTGGTTTAAAATTGCTCTGGGAAGATCCGATACAGCTGGATGGTTTAAACCTCGAATACCATCCGAGATTTTATGCAGGCAACTTCAGTAATTATTTCGCACAACAATAGTTTTTTTTCAAAAACAGCGCGCTCTTTTCCTCTAAGTCATCACTCTTTTTAAAGCTGAGGTAAATTGTTGCATTTCTTCCATGGTCCCAGTGCTGATCCTTGCCCAATCATTCATTGGTGGAAATGGCCTTCCTATAAGGATATTTTCCTTTTCCATGGACTCTATAAGATCAGAAATGGGCCTGCCAGACTTAAAAAACACAAAGTTTGTATGCGACTTGATATAGGCTAAATCCAATTCGTCAAGTGCCTTATAAATCATGTTTTTCGCCTCCATGTTTTTGGCAACAGAAAATTTGTAAAACTCCTCATCTTTCAAAGCTGCCTGAGCTGCGGCAATAGCAAGGACATTGGTATTGGCCATAACAGCTGCTTTCAACCTTTTTGCTATTTCAGGTTTGGCGATCAAATAGCCTACCCTCAACCCGGCAAGGCCATATGCCTTGGAAAACGTTTTGGAAACAATAACATTTCTTCCTTTTTTTACCAATTCGACCATGGAAGGATAGTCAGGCTCCGTAATGAAATCGAAATAAGCTTCATCGCTAAAGATCATTGTTTGCTCATCATGAGCGGTACAAAAATCCTTCAACCTGGCCCCGTCCAGGACGGTTCCTGTCGGATTGTTGGGGTTACAAATAAAAATCAATCCTGTCTTATTGTTTATTTTGGCTGCCATGGCATCCAGATCGTGATCCAGTTGATCATTGACGGGAACCCGGTGCACTTTGCTGCCAAAATTTTCTGCATACCTTAAAAGTGCCTGAAAGGTAGGGTCTGCCGCAATAATCTCACCTCCCTGCATTCCATAGATCAATCCTGCAGCTTTTAAGCCTTCGGTAGACCCACCAGTGACAACCACATGATCTTTGTCTACACCTTCTTTTGCTGCTATCGCCTCAACCAGATCTGAAAGGACCCTGAAAGGATAGCGACAGGTCATATCAAAATTCTGGGTAAGGACTTTTTGAATATTTTTAGAGGGACTATAGGGGTTTTCATTGGCATTGAGCTGTATCGGGCCTTTTGCAGGGACCTTCCTTATTGATATTTCAGAGGCAATCGTATCAATTCCTCCGGCGAAAATCAATCCGCTTGTAAGCCCTGCGGTTCTCAGCCAATTTCGTCTGCTAATTTGATTCATAGGTTTGGATTTATGTTTTAAATGTACAAATAAATGCCAATACCCTTTTAAAGCGCTTCTTAGCATATAAACTTTATGTTATGTCAGTGCTTACTTAATTCTTTTAATTTGATTTCTTCACCCACGTTCATTTTTTCGAAATTCAAATCATTCAAATAATGAATAAACTCTACGTATTCTGCCAGTTGTTTGTCAATATGTATGATGTTGGGTTCCATTGTGGCCCTTGTGTTGTTTTATATGCAAGTTTGAATATACGACTTTAAGCGCAATCTATAATTGACGGAGATCAGGTTTTTAATGATCCTTATCGGGAATTAGTTTGTAGATTTATATGGTGGATAAATAGAAAAAAAATGAAAACAAGCATACAGTTACTACTCATTATAATTACACTGGCTTCATGCGTAACAAAACACGCGTCTCATCATCAGGATACCGATGCACCTGTTCGTGAAGATTGGGAAAATCCTGAAATTTATTCCAGAAATAAAGAGCAGCCCCGGGCGGCATTTATCCCTTATGGCTCCGAGGAACAGGTGATACAAAATAAAGCTCAGGCCTCCCCTTTTTATACTTCGCTAAATGGAAAATGGAAGTTCCATATTACTGACCAGCCTGCCAACCGGCCATTTTATTTTTACAGGACCGATTATGACGATACAGCTTGGAAAAACATTGATGTTCCTTCGAACTGGGAATTACAAGGTTTTGGTTATCCCATTTATACCAATGTAAAATACCCCCACGAAAAAACACCTCCGAAAATTCAGGCAGATTACAACCCGGTGGGTTCCTACAGAACTTCCTTTAAGGTCACTGAAGACATGCTGGATCAGGATGTTTATCTCCATTTTGGAGCCGTAAGTTCTGCCATGACCATCTGGATCAACGGTGAAAAAGCAGGCTATAGTGAAGGCAGTAAAACGCCTGCAGAATTTAAGATCAATGAGTATGTCAAGGAAGGAGACAACTTACTGGCCGTGGAAGTCTTTAAATGGTCCGATGCCAGCTATCTTGAGGACCAGGACTTCTGGAGGCTTTCCGGAATTACCAGGGATGTCTATCTGTTATCCAGAAGAAAGGACCATATCATTGATTTTGAGATCAAGGCAGGATTAACAAACAATTACACCACCGGAACATTTGAGCTTGGTGCGGTCATTAAAAAAGACAGCAAGAAGGAACTGAGCCTCGCCATCGAGTTAACCGATGCCAATGGAAAGAAAATCATTGACACCGAGAAAAGTGTTGTGTTTAAAGATAACAAAGCCAAGGTTTCGTTTTCGGATCAAATCAAAGCTGTTCAAGCCTGGAGCGCAGAACAGCCCAACCTTTATCAATTGGTCCTTCATTTAAAAGATGATCAAGGGGCAGTACTCGAAAGCATTGGGAGCCAGGTAGGGTTTAGAACGGTTGAAATAAAAAACGGGCAATTTATGGTCAATGGGCGCTATGTCTATTTCAAAGGAGTAAACCTCCATGAACATCATGACCGAACCGGACATTATATGGATGAAGCCACCATGATCAAGGATGTCAAAACCATGAAGATGCATAATATCAATGCGGTCAGGACTTCTCATTATCCGCAACCGGAACGGTTTTATGAGTTATGTAATCAATACGGTCTCTATATCGTAGATGAAGCCAATATCGAATCTCATGGTATGGGCGCCGAGCATCAGGGTAGTTTTGATACCATCGAGCATGTGGCCTTTCGGCCCGAATGGAAAGCGGCGCATATGGACAGGATCAAAAGCATGGTGGAAAGGGATAAGAACCACCCTTCGGTGATCATCTGGTCTATGGGAAATGAATGTGGAAACGGTCCTGTTTTTTATGAAGGCTATAACTGGATCAAACAACGTGACCCAAGTAGGTTCGTATTGTTCGAACAGGCAGGTTTAAATTCAAATACAGATATTGTAGGTCCTATGTATGCTCGAGTTGAACAACTGGAAGCCTATGCTCAAAATTACCAGGACAGGCCCTATATACTTTGTGAATATGCACATGCCATGGGAAATAGCGTGGGAAATTTTAAAGAATACTGGGATATGATAAAGAAGTACCCCGTTCTTCAGGGCGGATTTATCTGGGACTGGGTCGACCAGGGGCTGATCAAAACTTCCGATAACGGAACCGAATACTGGGCCTATGGCGGT
>JBFFLO010000238.1:0-4935 GCA_041554895.1 Lutimonas sp.
GGGTAATTTGAAGGAGCTATATTTGGAATTTGAGAAGCCTTGAAAGTTTTATTGATCACATATTATTGGCCCCCTGCAGGAGGCAGCGGCGTGCAAAGATGGCTCAAGTTTGTTAAGTATTTGCCATCCTTTGACGTGACTCCTGTTGTTTATACGGTTAAAAACCCGGATTATGCAATCAAAGATGAGAGCCTGATTGCAGAGGTGCCGAACGATATTCAAGTGATCAGAAAAAGCATTTGGGAACCCAATGCCATCCTATCCAGGTTTAACACTAAGGAGAAGCAAAAGAGTGCAGGTTTTATTGATCCTGACCCTTCCTTTTTTGGGCGTCTGTTACAATATGTCAGGGCTAACTTTTTTATCCCTGATGCCAGGAAGTACTGGATCAAACCTTCTGTTAAAAAACTGACTCCTTTTGTTTTGGAGAATAAAATAGACGTTGTTGTCACAACCGGGCCTCCTCATAGTTTACACCTGATTGGAGCCGAAATAAAAAACAGAACAGGGGTAAAGTGGCTTGCAGATTTTAGGGATCCATGGACAAACATTGATTATTTTCACAGTTTACCCTTAACCCAAAAAGCGAAAGAAAGGCACTATAATTTGGAAACGATGGTGCTCAAACAGGCAGATGCGGTAACTGTTGTGGGGAACAGCATGAAAAAGGAATTTAGTGATCGAAATGACCATGTTTATGTACTGACCAACGGGTTTGATGAAATGCAGAAAACTGAAGAGGTACTTTTAGATAAAAAATTCAGCATCTGTCATATAGGGATGATGAATGCTGACCGAAACCCTAAAGTATTATGGCAGGCCTTAAAGGAACTTACCGAAGCATCAGCCGATTTTAAAAAAGACCTGGTTGTCAAGTTGATTGGAAAATGTGATCGGGAAGTATATCAAAGTGTGAGTGACTTCGGATTAACCGATTATGTTTCATTTGTGGCTTATGTGCCACACAAGGATGTTTTGAGATTTCAGCGATCTGCTCAGGTATTGTTGTTGGCCGTAAATAATGTCCCATCTGCTAAATCACTGATTACAGGTAAAATATTCGAGTATTTACAAAGTCAAAGACCGGTGATAGGAATTGGTCCGGTGGATGGTGATCTTGCAGATATTTTGAATGAAACCGAAGCAGGACAAATGGTTGATTTTGAAGATATTTATTCTTTAAAAGAGCTGATAAAAAGTCATTATAGTTTATATAAATCTGGCAAACTCACAGGAGAGACCAAGAATATAGATCGTTACCACCGAAAACATCTAAGCGGGGAATTGGCTGACATATTAAATAGTTTGAAGTGAAATCGAAAAAAATAGTAAGCATTTTAGGAGCGCGCCCACAGTTTATTAAGGCTGCGGTATTGAGCAGGATCATCAGGGAAAAAAATGAATTTTCTGAGATCATTGTGCATACCGGACAGCATTTTGACAGCAACATGAGTGAGGTGTTCTTTGTGGAAATGGATATCCCGAAACCAAAGTACAATTTGGATATAAATGGCGTTGGTCATGGGGCCATGACAGGAAGGATGCTGGAGCAGATAGAAGTGGTGCTCTTAATTGAAAAACCTGACATGGTCGTGGTATATGGTGACACGAACTCAACGTTGGCAGGGGCTCTGGCAGCGAAAAAACTGGGCATTAAAGTCGCTCATATAGAGGCGGGTCTGCGCTCATTCAATATGGCCATGCCGGAGGAAGTAAATAGGATTTTAACAGACAGGATATCAGATTTGTTGTTTTGCCCCACGGCAACTGCTGTGTCAAATTTAAAAGCCGAGTGCTTTGACGGCTTCAACCTGAAGATAGTTTTATCAGGTGATATTATGGGGGATTCGGTAGCCTATTACAGCCAATTGTCGGCTGAGAGATCGACGATCATAAAGCAACTTAAACTGGACGGCAGGAAATTTATTTTGGCCACCATCCATCGTCAGGAAAATACAGATGACCCCAAAATATTGGCATCTGTAATACAGGCTCTTAATGATCTGGACCGTGATGTGACAGTAGTCATGCCTATGCATCCCAGAACACGAGAGATGATGAAAAGATTTGATATTTCCTTCAGCGGGTTGGCGATAGATCCGGTAGGATATTTTGATATGCTGCAGCTATTAAAATACTGTAGCCTGGTGATCACTGATAGCGGAGGATTGCAAAAGGAAGCTTATTTTAATAAAAGGCCTTGTGTGATAGCAAGAGAGGAAACGGAATGGGTGGAACTTGTAGAAGCCGGTTTTGCCCGTATTGGAGGAACCAATAGAGAACGATTAAGGGAAGCTTCTGCTGATTATTTGACTAAGACACCTGATTATGACGTTGAGCTATATGGCCATGATGTTGGATTAAGCATATATAAACAGATCGTTGCTTTCTTAGGTCCCGAAAAATAACATGAATTTGTTTCAAATTTTACGCCTGACTGACCGTTAGTTTAATGCTCAATTTGCCTTTATCGGATTGAAATGATGGCATGTTTTTTTCAGACAATTACTGATCATCGTTACGGCCAAATCCACTTCCCGAAGTTTTGTTCTAAAAGAAAGTATGGCCACCCTGATAACAAAACGATCTTTTATCTGGGTGGAACTAAAAAAGTAGCTGCCATCTTCATGCATAAAGGATAATAATTTCCTGTTAAATGCATTGGCATCCGTGTTTTTAGGTTCGAACCAGAAGTAGGTCACCGAAAGATCAGGATCAGGGCCCAGTTGAAATCCCGCGTCAAGCAAATGTTTTCTTATATAGGAGGTCAGAAGTATTTTTTCTTCAAGGCAGGCAGCGAAAGGTTTGATGCCATGCAGTTGCAGGGGCAACCACATGCGCATTCCCCTAAAGTGCTTGGTTAATTCTGGCGATACATCTGCTGGATTAACCGGGCTTTCATCTTCTAAAGCGTCCTGCATATAATGGGCAGTTGCATGATGAGAATGATATACGGCCTTTTTATTTTTGATCAGAACGGCTCCGATGCCATAAGGAAGGAACAAGCCTTTATGAGGATCGACAACGAGTGAATCGGAGCGTTCAATTCCGCTGAACAAGGCTTTTTTGAGATCAGTAAGGATAAAGAAGCCTCCGTAGGCTGCATCTACATGAAGCCAGAGTTGGTGCCTTTCGGCAAGGTCAGCAATAGAATTTAAGGGATCAATGGCTCCGGTATCTGTGGTTCCTGCGGAGGCTACGATCATAAAAGGACTTAGCCCATTAGTTTTGTCTTCCTGTATGTTATGCTTAAGATCTTCCGGATTCATTCTTGAACGATCATCGACTTCAATATGCCTGATAATCACATCTTCCAGGCCTATTATCCTTAATGCTTTATGTATACAGTGATGTGTCTGTTCACTCAGGTATATGACGCTCTTCCCAATTTTATCCCCTTTGACCTGATGATGGTCCCTGGCTGAGGTCAGGGCGATGAGGTTGGCGATGGAGCCGCCAGAAGTTAGATTGCCTACGGTCGTTTCAGGGTACCCGAAAATGGATGCCATCCATTTGATCAATTCATTTTCCATGGTAACCCCGCCGGGGGAAGCAAAATATATCCCGGCGTATTCATTGCTGACATCCACCATCATGTCTGCCAGGGAGGAGCTAAATATACCGCCTCCCGGAACATACCCTAAATGCCCTCCTGAAGCTGCGTTGATGCCTTTTCCGGAAACTTCATTTTTAAAAATACTGATAATTTCAGGAAGCTTTTTGGTTTTACCATCTATTCTGAATAATTTTTCATCTACTGATGACTGGTTAAAAGCCTTTTCTATGCTGAGGCTATTGATAAAATGATTGGCAAAGTTTCTCACAAGGTCAAAATAATGATCCCTGCTGGATTCTGCTGGTTCCAATTCTTCTGAATTGAGTTGAAGTTGTTTTATTTTGTCAATAAGATACTGCATCCTGATCAATTTAATGCGCTGTGTAAACTTAGTCGATTTATGGGTGTATTCCAAGGTATGTACTGTTTTCTAAGTAGCTTAAGGCATATTTCAATGTGTAAACCAATGAAATGTAAATTTTATAAAATGGTTACATATGTAAATCAATATAATCATTTAAGTTATAAATAATAACCATAATTAGTATTTATGTTTACGTATTGAAATAATTAATTCATATTTGCAGCCTAATAAAAATTAAAACAAAATAAACATGTGTGGAATTGTATGTGCATTTGATTTGAAAGAGAAAGCTGAAGTTTTAAGACCTCAGTTGTTGGAGATGTCTAAAAAGATCCGTCATCGCGGACCTGACTGGAGTGGGATATATAGTAATGATAAGGCGATTCTTGCGCATGAAAGACTGGCTATTGTCGATCCTGCCTCAGGGAAGCAACCTTTGTTCAGTGAAGATAAAAAATTGGTTTTGGCAGCTAATGGTGAAATTTATAACCATCAGGAATTACGCAAACAGTTCGAGGGAACTTATCATTTTCAAACTGAATCTGATTGTGAGGTAATTCTGGCATTGTACCGGGAAAAAGGTGCCGGTTTTATTGATGAAATGAATGGTATCTTCGGTTTTGCGCTTTACGATGCTGAAAACGATGAATACTTTATTGCCAGGGATCATATGGGTATCATTCCTTTGTACATTGGATGGGATGCAAACGGTACTTTTTATGTGGCCTCTGAATTGAAAGCCTTAGAAGGTGTATGTACCAAAATTGAATTGTTTCCTCCTGGGCATTATTTGTCGAGTAAAAATGGAGAATTGACTAGATGGTATAACAGGGACTGGACAGAATTTGAAGCGGTAAAAGAGAACCAGACCAGTATTGATGAATTGCATGATGCGCTGGAGGCAGCGGTTCACAGACAATTGATGAGTGATGTGCCTTATGGCGTTTTGTTGTCTGGAGGACTTGATTCTTCGGTAACCTCGGCTTTAGCGAAGAAATACGCTGAAAAAAGAATA
>JBFFLO010000239.1:0-4915 GCA_041554895.1 Lutimonas sp.
GATTACACCAACCGAATCTGTTGGCTTTACTCCGGCAAGTATGATAGGATTAAAAACGGTAATTCCTCCACAAAGCAACGGGCCTGCTTTTGCCAAATCTATAGCGTCCGGTAACGGAATGGCCCATGACCAGTGGCCTCGAACATAATCTGCAAAACCTCCATGACGGCCAACAATAGTAGCTTCATTATTTGAACAAAGATGCTGGGAACCATCCATGCATTCAGAACAGCTCATGCAGGAAGCTGAGAGCCATCCCAGGCCTACCTTGTCACCAACTTTCAAATTCTTGACTGCTTCACCGGCTGCAATAACTTCACCGATTATTTCATGGCCGGGAACCAGCGGATAGGAGGTCATGCCCCATTCATTATTGATCATACTTAGGTCTGAATGACAAATACCACAATGAGAAACTTTGATGTCTACCTGTTCGGCACCTAATTGGCTCAATTCATAAGAATAAGGTTTTAATTTTCCATTAGCCTCATGGACCGCATATGCATTTACTTTCATTTTTATTTCAATTTTTAGGGGTTAAATTCAATTATAGGTATTGTTGTAGGGTAAATTAATCATATTTTTCCGCAATGCTTCCAGCAACTTCTTTTGCTGTTTGGATCATCTTACAAGGATCCAAAAACGGTGAAATTTCATCTTTTTACCAAGCAAAAAAAAGAGGAACTTTAATTTTAAGCATTGTCAATTTACAAAAAATATCAATCCAATATTGATGTTTCTTGCCCCTTAATTTTGGGATTTGTTTAAACACAGGGGTTTTTTGGTTCCCGGTGGTTTTAAAATAAAGATGATTTGTAGCTGTCAATGATTATATTTGTTCACCGAAATTAAAACCATTATATGAGGGCTGAGATCATCACTATTGGAGACGAGATCCTGATTGGTCAAATCGTTGATACGAATTCACAATGGTTGGGTCAGCGACTCAACGAGATTGGCGTTTCTGTTTATCAGATCACTTCTATTCAAGATGACAAAGAACATATTTTAAAGGCCGTTGAAGAAGCCGAACAAAATGCTGACATTATTATCATGACAGGGGGGTTGGGCCCTACCAAAGATGATATTACCAAATTGACCCTGGCCGAATATTTCGATGATGAATTGTCATATAATGAAGAAATCGAAAACCATATCAGGTATTTATTTGGAAGGATCAAATACAACTTTACTGATATGGATCTGCAACAGGCCATGCTTCCGTCAAAGGCAATCATTTTAAAAAACCATTTGGGAACCGCTTCAGGTATGTGGTTTGAAAGAAATAAAAAAGTTTTTATTTCTCTTCCCGGAGTTCCGAATGAGATGAAAGGATTGATATCGGGTTCGGTGCTTCCAAAACTGAGTGAGAAATTTCATCTGCCGTTTATTATGCACAAAACGCTTCATACATATGGTCTGGGTGAAAGCAGGGTTGCGGAGCGATTGATTGATTTTGAACATAATTTACCTGATTTTATCAAGTTGGCCTTTTTGCCTTCCTATGGAAGGGTCCGTCTTAGATTAACAGCCAGAGGAACAGAAGAAGTTCCATTAAAGTTTCATCTGGACGAAAAAGTTATGCAATTGAAGCTTTTGGTGAAAGACATCTATGTGGGAGAAGAAGAAAATACGTCAATAGAAAGAGCAGTCAATGAGTTGTTGTCAAATAGCAAGCAAACTTTGAGTTTGGCCGAGAGTTGCACTGGCGGCAATATTTCTAAAATGATTACAAGCATTCCGGGCGCATCGAATTTCTTAAAGGGAGCATTGGTCGCATATAATGAAGAGGTAAAAATAAATTTGTTGAGAGTGAAAAAGGAATTGATCAAGAAGCATTCTGTGGTGAGCAAGGAAGTCGCTATGGAAATGGCTTTGCGGTGTCAGAAATTATTTGGCACGGATTACGCTGTTTCAACAACAGGCAATGCCGGGCCGACCACAGATGAAACAGATAAAAAGGTAGGCATAGTGTATATTGGATTAGCGAGCCCATCAGGTGTTTATGCAGAAGAATTTTTCTTTGGGAAACCCAGAGCCAAAGTTATAGAAAGAGCTTCTGTCAAGGCCATGGAACTTTTAAGAAAAGAAATTTTAAAAAACAATGTAAATAGTTTGTCAGATTAGGAAAGAATATTTATTTTTGCACCTCGTTTTGAAACAAGAATTAAAACAGTCAGGAAATGTCAAGAGTATGTGAGTTAACGGGCAAGAGAGCAATGGTTGGAAACAACGTATCTCACGCTTTGAATAGAACCAAAAGGAAATTCAAAGTTAATTTGGTAAAAAAGCGTTTTTATTTACCAGCTGAAGATAAATGGGTAACTTTAAAGGTTTCTACAAGAGCTTTAAAGAATATCAATAAGAAAGGCGTTGAGGCAGTAATTGCTGAAGCCAGGGCTAATGGTTTTCTAACTAAATAAGAAGAAGATGGCAAAGACTAAAGGAAATAGGATACAGGTAATATTGGAATGTACAGAGCACAAAGCTTCTGGGCAACCTGGAACTTCTCGTTATATCACTACGAAGAATAAGAAGAATACTCCGGACAGATTGGAAATTAAAAAATTCAATCCTATCCTGAAAAAAATGACAGTTCACAAAGAAATTAAATAATAAGAGGTTTTCACTTTTGTGAGAATGTCAGATAAATATTGAGTCATGGCAAAGAAATCAGTAGCATCATTACAAACAGGGTCAAAGAGATTGACCAAAGCTATTAAAATGGTAAGATCAGAAAAATCTGGAGCTTATACATTTGTTGAAAGCATTATGGATCCAAGTAAAGTAAACGATTTCTTAAGCAAGAAATAGTCCTTACTTTTTAATTTATACATAAAGCTACTTTCTTTTTGAAAGTGGCTTTTTTGATTTTGGGCCTGGTCATAGTCCCCTGAATTTTAATTAACTTTGTACTTGCTAAAAAAAACCGTTCTAATCAGAATCCAATCATGAGTTTGTTCAAAAAAATATTTTCCAAGGAAAAAAAAGAAACCTTAGATAAAGGTCTGGAGAAATCCAAAACTTCCTTTTTTAATAAATTAACAAAAGCCGTCGCAGGAAAATCCACAGTTGACGATGACGTCTTGGATAACCTGGAAGAAGTTCTTGTTTCTTCTGATGTTGGAGTAGATACCACTTTAAAGATCATTGAGCAAATTGAAGCTCGTGTATCAAGAGATAAGTATTTTGGTATTGATGAATTGAATGGTATTCTCAGGGAAGAAATAGCAGCGCTGTTGGCCAAAACAAATACGGGCAATGATACTGATTTTGGCATCCCTGCTAACGCAGAAAGGCCTTATGTGATTATGATCGTGGGGGTCAATGGTGTTGGAAAAACTACCACTATTGGCAAGTTGGCGCATCAATTTAAAAAGCAGGGCTTGAAAGTGGTCCTGGGAGCGGCAGATACGTTCAGGGCTGCTGCTATTGATCAGCTGCAAGTTTGGGCAGACAGGGTAGATGTGCCCATGGTGAGGCAGGAAATGGGCAGTGATCCGGCTTCAGTAGCCTATGACACCTTGCAATCAGCCGTAAAGCAGGAGGCGGATGTTGTCATCATTGATACTGCAGGGAGGTTGCACAATAAAGTGAACCTGATGAATGAGCTGTCAAAAATAAAAAGAGTAATGCAAAAGGTAGCACCTCATAAACCAGATGAAGTTTTGCTGGTACTCGATGGCTCTACCGGACAAAATGCTTTTGAACAAGCCAAACAATTTACCAAGGCAACCGAGGTAACTTCGCTTGCCGTTACCAAACTTGATGGTACGGCCAAAGGAGGGGTTGTGATCGGGATTTCAGATCAATTCCAGATCCCTGTAAAATATATTGGCGTGGGAGAAGGTATTGATGATCTTCAGGTATTCAATAAAACAGAGTTTGTGGATTCTTTTTTTAAATGAGAAGTGAGAAGTTAGAAGTGAGAAGTGAGAAGTGAGAAGTGAGAAGTTAGAAGTGAGAAGTGAGAAGTGAGAAGGCAGAATTAAGAAAGAAGAAAAATTATGAGAACAAAAAGTTCTAAAACGAATAAAATTAATGTTGTCACTTTAGGTTGTTCCAAGAATGTTTATGACAGCGAGGTACTGATGGGACAGCTGAAGGCTAATAACAAAGAAGTGGTTCATGAAGATGAGGATGATGACGGTAATATTGTCGTTATCAATACTTGTGGGTTTATTGGTAAAGCAAAGGAAGAGTCGATCAATACGATTTTGCATTATGTCGATAAAAAGGAAGCGGGTACCGTGGATAAGGTTTTTGTCACAGGATGTTTAAGTGAAAGGTATAAGCCGGACCTTGAAAAGGAAATTGCCGACGTGGATCAGTATTTTGGAACCCATGACCTACCGAATTTATTGAAGGCACTTGAGGCTGATTATAAACACGAACTTTTGGGTGAGCGACTAACGACAACACCTAAACACTATGCCTATTTGAAGATTGCCGAAGGATGTGACAGGCCATGTTCATTTTGTGCCATACCCTTGATGAGAGGAGGGCACAAATCTACCCCGATAGAACAAATCGTAACTGAGGCAGAAAACCTGGCGGCCAATGGAGTCAAGGAGTTGATATTAATAGCACAGGATCTTACTTATTACGGTTTGGACCTGTACAAGAAAAGAGCTCTTGCAGACCTGTTGAAGGCCTTGGTTAAGATAGAGGGAATAGAATGGATCAGGCTGCATTATGCTTTTCCAACAGGGTTTCCGCTTGATGTTTTAGATGTAATGAAGCATGAACCCAAGGTTTGCAACTACCTGGACATTCCGTTGCAGCATATCAATTCAGAACTACTGAAATCAATGAGGCGGGGTAACAATTCTGAAAAAACGATTGATCTGATTAAAAAATTCAGGGAAATGGTTCCCGAAATGGCCATTAGAACAACTTTTATTGCGGGTTATCC
>JBFFLO010000240.1:0-4861 GCA_041554895.1 Lutimonas sp.
GCAGCTGCAACACTTTCATCATCAATGGTTTCCATACGTTTCTTTGTAAGTGGTCCCGTATCTTCAATACGCTGACCACCTTTTCCATTTGCCCAGCTATGAATCACACCACGTGGACCAAATTTATCTCTAAAGGTTTTACCATCTTTTAATATCATATCTCCGGGATAATCAAAATTTTCCGGTTCTTCTTCAGCATTTAAATGGTATAAGTTTCCGAAGAATTCATCAAAACCATGCATGGTCGGTAAATGTTCGTCCCGATCGCCTTGATGATTTTTACCAAATTGGCCCGTAGCATATCCTTGTGCTTTCAATACTGTAGCCATCGTAACATCTGTTTTTTGCCATCCTTCTGGCGCTCCGGGCATACCAACTTTTGTCATTCCGGAACGAACCGGGACGCTTCCGCCAATAAAAGCAGCTCTACCTGCCGTACAACTTTGTTGTGCATAATAATCGGTAAAGCCAATACCTTCCTTAGCAATTCTATCAATGTTAGGGGTTTTATATCCCATCATACCACGATTGTTATGACTGATATTCCAAGTGCCAATGTCATCACCCCATATCACCAAGATATTGGGTTTTTTCTGTGCCCAAATTGATACGACCATCAATAAGCACAGTGTAAATAATGTGATTAATTTTTGTTTTTTCATAAAAAAGGGGGGTTTTAAAAGTTTTATATAAAGATAAAGAAAACAGGCATTCAAAAGAATGTCTCTTAAAACGTGGTATTTAGAAATTCATTTTTTACTTAATCGCCTAATCCAATGATCAGGCCTCCGCTAAAATTCAACTGAAGGATTGAGCCACCGGCACTAACTCCACCGCCGCCGCTACTGATATAAACACCTCCCCAACTGACAGGCATAAGGAGCTGAGACTGTATTCTTATTCCAATGCGATCGGTAAAGAAATATTTTAGTCCTCCACTCAATCCCAGGGTGAAAGTTGTGGTGCTATCGTATAAGTCGATATCAGGGTTAAAGGTTGACCATCCGGCAGAAAGGCCAAGAAATGGTCTCGCTTCGCTATAACCGAACATATGAATCGCGCCGATTTGATAATGATTTACAACCACATCGGTCAACGCTGTTTCCCGCGGATAAAATTGAAAATCTTTAATTCTTATATTGGAATTCTGTTGAGCCCACATAAATTCCACTGTGATGTCGTCGGTTGCATTTACACCAAAAGTGAGCCCATATTGGTCAGCGCTTTTCAGTTTTACATAGCCACCATAGTAATTGTATTTGGCACCTACCTGATATCCATATTGTGGCGTAATTTCAACTTTTTGGGCATTAATCGTTTGTGTTAAGGCTAATGCGATAGCCATAACAATGAAAATATGTTTCATAAGAATTTTCTTGAAATTATTGTTTGTCTTGAATAAAATCTATGTTATTCAGAATAGCAAACCTTATACCATCAGAAATATAATTTTCGATCTGATAAAATTGAACAGAAACTAAGGCATTGGTAGCTTTTTCAATTCGTTTGGTGTAATTCAAAATCAATTTGTCTCCAGCGCTCCTAAGGGGTACAGCTTCTGCCATCAAGTCTTTTGCCTGCTGATTTGTCAACGCGCCTTTTTTGGTTGTATATTTTTGTAATAATTCCATTCTGGCTTTGCCAAGCTCCTGACGTTGTTTTTCGTATTCATCATATAGTCGCCAAAAAGCATCACTATTGACACCTGTAAGATCTATATTTTGCTCCATAATGGCAGCTTTTTCAAGACCGAACAATTCTTGCATCATGGCAATTTCTTCAGAAATATCATCCTGTGCGAATGATATATTAAAGGTTAAGAAGGCTGTAATTAAAATAGTTATTTTTTTCATGTTGATCTGGGTTTTGGGGGTTATTTATTTAAAAAGTGAAGTCATCTATGAACAAACTAAATTAATTAAAAATACTAACTTTACAAAGTATCGAAAACCAAAACATGATTTATGATCAATATTAGCGTAAATGGCAAAGATTATTCGGTGGATGTTTCATCCGATATGCCTATTTTATGGGTTTTAAGGGATGTTCTTGGACTTACAGGAACAAAGTTTGGTTGTGGGCTTGGTGTCTGTGGTTCATGCACAGTGCTGCTTGACGGGAAGGCAATACGATCTTGTATTACTCCTGTTTCTGTGGTCAAGGATCAACATGTCATAAGTATAGAAGGTGTTGCCACTGAAAATTCGACGATTCAAAAAGCCTGGGAAGAATTGAATGTTCCCCAATGCGGATTTTGTCAGCCAGGTCAGGTCATAAGTGCCCTGGCATTGCTAAAGGAGAACCCTGATCCGACAGATGCTGATATTGACAAAGCCATGAGCGGTAATATTTGTCGGTGTGGTACCTATGTTCGGATAAGGAAGGCGATTCACTTGGCGGCTTCCATGGAAAAGGAGTCTATTAATTCTGATGGGATATGAAAAATAAATTATTGATATCACGTCGTTTTTTTATTAGAAATGTGAGCCTTTTTAGTGGTGGTTTATTGCTGGCTTGCGATACAGGAGGGCAGGGCAATCCCATGAACACAAAAAGCAGCAATGGCAATTTTACGCCCAATTTATTCGTTGAGCTCAAAAAGAATGGGGACCTGATTTTAACCGCATCAAGAAGTGAAATGGGGCAGGGAGTCAGGACTTCTTTGACTTCTGTGATCGCCGATGAAATGGATGCTGATTGGTCAAGGGTAACGGTTAAACAAGCCCCGGGTGATGATGCTTATGGTAACCAGAATACAGATGGTTCAAGAAGTATCAGAACTATTTATGAGCCCATGAGAAGAATGGGCGCCATGGCCAGAGCCATGCTTATTTCGGCTGCAGCTGAGCAGTGGGGCATTTCTAAAGAAAGCTGCAAAAGTGAAATGCATCATATCGTAAATACTGATTCTGGTGAGAAAATATTTTATGGAGACCTGGTTACAAGCGCAGCCTTAGTGTCGACCCCCCAGGATCCGGCCCTTAAATCTCCTGATGAATTTATTTATATTGGGAAAGGACTGAAAAGTATTGATGCTGGTGATTTTGTCAAAGGAATACCAAAGTACGGCCTTGATATTAAACTTGATGATATGGTCTATGCCTGTATCGCAAGATGTCCCGTAACTTTTGGAAGCGTAAAATCTTATGATCAGAGTGACAGTCTGCAAATCAAAGGGGTAAGGTCTGTGAATGTACTGGATAGAATTGAAAAACCATTTGGGGCGCTTGGAGGTGTCGCCGTTATAGCCTCAAATAGCTGGGCCGCGATAGAAGGGAAAAAGGCGCTTAAGGTAGATTGGCATTTTGGGGACAATGAGGTATACTCCAGCCGAAGTTTTATGGATGACATTACGGCAAATGTTGAGCAGAAGGCTAAATTGATCAAAGAAGAAGGAAATGTATCAAAAGCTTTTGATCAGGCCGATAAAATCATTGAAGCTACCTATCAATTACCGCATCTTGTTCATGCGCCGATGGAGGTGCCTAATGCAACCGCGCATGTAAAAGAAGGAAGTTGCGAAGTGTGGGCACCCGTTCAAGCTCCCCAGACAACAAGACAAGAAATAAGTGATTTTTTAGGGATTAAACTTGATAAGGTTACCGTTCATGTTACTTTTCTTGGAGGAGGTTTTGGTCGAAAATCCAAACCTGATTTTGTCCTTGAAGCAGTAGCCTTGTCTCAAATGACCAAACTTCCTGTTCAGGTAATTTGGACTAGGGAGGACGATATTCAACATAGTTATTATCATGCAATTAGCGCTCAGCACCTAAAAGCTTCATTTAAGGAAAATATTGTTACAGGATGGATGCACAGAACAGCCTATCCATCCATAACTTCAACGTTTATGCCCGGGGTAAATCATGGGGCAGGATTTGAATTTCAACAAGGCATGACAAACATGCCCTATGAGGTCAAAAACATCAGGTTTGAAAATGGTGAAGCCGCTGCGCATGTTAGAATAGGATGGCTGAGGTCGGTTTACAATATCATCCATGGTTTCTCTGTCAATGTTTTTGCAGATGAATTGGCCGTTGCAGCTGGTCTTGATCCTCTTCAGTTCCGATTGGATATGATAGGCTCGGATCGCATCTATCCCTCTGAAACTGATTATAAAATGGATACTTCCAAACTTAAAAATGTATTGAAGAAAGCCGGGGAGAATGCCGGTTGGGGACGGGAATTACCTGAAGGACATGGGCTCGGACTAGCAGTTCATTATAGTTTTTACAGCTATGTGGCAACAGTAGTGGAAGTTTCGGTCATTGGCAATAAACTAAAAGTACACGATGTTTTTACAGTGGTCGATTGTGGTACCGTGGTCAACAGGGATACGGTCAAATCTCAGTTGGAAGGCGCAGCTATTTTTGGGATGTCCTTGGCTTATTATGGGGATATTAGCATGGAAAAGGGGATCGTGCAACAGAGCAATTATCACGATTATCAAATGCTTAGGATACATGAAGCACCTAAAATCCATATTGAAATTGTTGAAAACGGTGATATTCCAACCGGAATAGGTGAACCAGGTGTTCCTGTGATCGCACCCGCAATTATCAATGCCATATATAGTGCTACCGGCAAAAGATATAGAAATCTGCCCTTAAAGACCGATGGCTTATTTGCATAAAAAAAAGTCATACCAAGTTTCAATAGTTGAACATCTAGATCTAAATGTTTTTAGTTTGATCATAAGCCCCCCTCAAGGCTATTTTACTTGTTATGACTTTTTTGATGATTATCCCTTGTAATTTATTCAGGATAATTTCAGCAATATGTATTAAAGTTAAGAACGTATTTATTCTTTAAACGATCATCTGTCTTATATTATTGTGTGCTTTACGATTTATTTTTGCCCTGA
>JBFFLO010000241.1:0-4860 GCA_041554895.1 Lutimonas sp.
TAATGAGTATACAGCGAAATATGTAGCGGATACCTTGAAATTGGCGTCTTATCGTGCTGCCTGCCTTCCGGAAGACAAACTGAAGGAAATAGAAAAATTACAAAACCAGGGACATATTGTAGCCATGGCCGGTGATGGTATCAATGATGCACCTGCATTGGCAAAAAGCGATGTTGGCATTGCCATGGGTACCGGAACGGATGTGGCTATCGAAAGTGCTTCTATAACCCTGATCAAGGGCGACCTTCAGGGGATCGTAAAAGCAAAAAACCTGGGCCATAAGGTCATGAAGAACATCAAACAAAACCTGTTCTTTGCCTTAGTGTACAATACCATTGGAGTGCCGGTTGCTGCAGGCGTGCTCTACCCCTTCTTTGGTGTGCTATTGTCTCCCATGATTGCGGCACTTGCCATGAGTTTTAGCTCTGTTTCTGTGATTGCCAACGCCTTAAGATTAAAAAACATAAAGATTTAATTAAAATACAATAAACATGAAAAATCTAATAATAGTGATAATGATCAACCTTGTAATAGTGGGGTGTCAAAAAGATAAAGCAGGTTCTAAAGAACAAAACCATGATCATAGCAAGGGTCAATCAGAAAAAACAGAAGCACCTCAGAAAAAAACGTTAAGCCCTCATACAGAAACCATGTTGATGATCGATGATGCCCATATCCATATCGATTATTCATCCCCTGGCGTAAGAGGAAGGATAATATTTGGAGGTTTGGTAGGTTATGATGACGTATGGCAAGCCGGTGCGCATAATGCTACCTGGATAGAGACCAATAGGGATCTAATGATCGATGGAAAATTACTGCCAAAAGGCAAATATGGTTTTTTCACGATTCCTTCAAAGAATGAGTGGACGGTTATATTCAATAAGAACTGGGATCAACATGGTAAAGACGAATATGATGAAAAAGACGATGTTATTCGTTACAAAACAATACCGGTCGTATCAGAAGAAATCACGGAACACCTGTCATATAAGATCACTAAAACAAATGAAGCTGAAGGCGTTATTTCAATGGCCTGGGAAAAAATCACCATAAATATCCCTTTTAAGCTGAATTAAATACGTTTATACTATCCGCCTAATAAATAATTAGACAAAAATTAAAGAAATGAAAAAATACATAGCTTATATCGGAATATTGCTGGTTGGCCTGATTTTAGGGGCTGTCTTTTTCGGGAATTCAAATGAGGAAGAAACGCACAGTCATGAAAACATAGCCAATGAAACACAAATGTGGACCTGTTCCATGCATCCGCAAATTATGCAGCCCGAACCAGGAGATTGTCCGATCTGCGGTATGGACCTGATACCTGCTATATCAGGAGGTGAAGGGCTTTCGGCAGACCAATTCAGGCTGAGCAAAAATGCCATGGCACTTGCCAATATACAGACAACAGTTGTTGGTGGTGTCGCTGCGGCAGAAAATAGCATCAGATTATCGGGTACCATCGTTGAAAATGAGGAAACAAATGCGGTACAGGTAAGTTATTTTGCAGGGAGGATCGAAAAATTACACGTCAACGCCACAGGAGTTCAGGTCAAAAAAGGTGCATTATTGGCCAGCATTTATTCACCAGACCTGATGGCAGCCCAACAGGAATTGATTACTGCATCGTCTCTCAAAACATCCCAACCCGAGCTTTATAAGGCGGTGCGGAACAAATTAAAATTATGGAAGCTCAGTGATGCGCAGATCGACCAGATAGAAGATTCGAAAAAAGTCAAAGAAAATTTTGAAGTATACGCCACCGTATCAGGAACCGTACTGAAAAAACTTGTAGAACAGGGCGATTACGTTAAACAAGGACAGCCTTTGTTCAAGATTGCCGATCTGTCTTCAGTTTGGGCCGTTTTTGATGTTTATGAAAACCAAATGGAATTGTTTCAAAAAGGACAGGATATCACTATCACAACACAGGCCTATCCGGGGAATCTATATAAAGCCAATGTGTCTTTTATAGATCCAGTACTCGATCAGGCCACGAGAACACTGAAACTTAGAGCGGAGTTGCCAAATAAGCAATACATTTTTAAACCCGGGATGTTTGTAGAAGGCAAAATAGTCGGTAAAGCTTCTACGGGCAAAGAGGGCGTTACTGTTCCTTCAACTGCCATCTTATGGACTGGAGAGCGATCGGTGGTCTACCTTAAAACAAATCCTAACGAGCCTGTCTTTGAAATGAGGGAAGTCAAATTAGGAAAAGATTTTGGTGACACTGACCAAGTGCTTCAGGGACTAAGTGCCGGCGATGAAATAGTGACCAACGGAACTTTTACCGTTGATGCAGCGGCCCAGTTACAAGGAAAGAAGTCAATGATGAACAAGGACGGAACTCCGTCAGCAACAGGGCATGAAGGCCACGGTCAATTACAAGTCAAAGCTGAAAACAATGCCTCTCATCTGAGGGTTCCTGTTGCGAATGATTTTAAAGCCCAATTAAAATCGGTTTTTGAGGCTTATATCCTAACAAAAGAAGCGCTGGTAGAAGATGATTTCAATAAAGTGAAGCAAAATGCCAGTTTCCTTGTAAACAACCTGGATAAAGTAAATATGAAATTACTGACAGATGCTGACGCTCATGAACACTGGATGAAAGTTGAAAAAGAAATGCGCCAGACTGCCACTGCGATTGCAGCTTCAGATGACATTAAAGGGCAAAGAGCACATTTCAAAGAATTATCGACAGCCATTACCAGTGCTGTCCAGATGTATGGAGTTGGCCAGGTGGTGTATAACCAATACTGCCCTATGGCCGATAATAATAAAGGGGCTTATTGGTTAAGCAATGATAAAAATGTATTGAACCCTTATTTTGGCAGTGCCATGCTGGCCTGCGGAAGTGTAAAGCAGATCATTGAGGAATGAGAAGGGAGATGTGAGATGTGAGAAGGGAGATGTGAGAAGGGAGAAGTGAGAAGGGAGAAGTGAGAAGTTTTAAGTTTTAAGTTTTAAGTTTTAAGTTTTAAGAAAATAAAACATTCATGCATTCCCGTGTTCATTCATACATTACATCAATAAATCATTACATCATTACACCAATATTTATTACATTTGCCAATTAATTTTTTTAACATGGAAACACTTACAGAAACTAAATATAGCACATGGTACCATCCTTATAAACCTGCTGCTGCATATAACAAAAGAGTCGCCTATTTCAGCATGGAATTTGGCATTGATCAGGCATTCAATATCTATTCGGGAGGTCTTGGGTTTTTAGCAGGGTCTCATATGAGGTCTGGCTTCGAATTAAAACAGAACATGATCGGTATTGGAATGTTGTGGAAATATGGTTATTATGATCAGGCAAGAAATGACGACCAAACCCTAAGGACCGATTTTAATGAAAAACACTTTGATTTTCTTGAAGATACAGGTATTGAGGTTGAGGTGCACTTACATGACAATCCGCATGTAAAGGTAAGGGCCTACGTATTAAAACCAGAAGTTTTTGGTACAGTACCCATGTATTTTTTGAGTACTGATGTTGAAGGCAATGATCATTTGTCGAGAACGATTACAAATCATTTATATGATGCCAATGAAGTAACCCGTGTATCCCAAAGCATTATTTTGGGCATTGGGGGTGCAAAAGTAGTTGAGGCCCTTGGAGGTTCTGATGTGTATCATTTAAATGAAGGACATGGCTTACCTGCTTTTTATTATTTGAGAGATCAGGGGGTTAAAAAAAATCAAATGGTATTTACGACGCATACCCCGGAAAAAGCCGGAAATGAAGAAAGGGAAGCACGCCATTTGAACAGGTGTGGCTTTTTTGGAAGATCATTATCGGAAGAGGAATTACAAAAAGAAATGGTCAATGGGGGTATGATCAATTATACGGTTTCGGCACTGAGAATGGCTAAAAAGGCGAATGCTGTTTCAAAATTGCATGCCAAGGTGGCCAAGGACATGTGGAAAGATTATGAGGGAACATGTGCCATCATTCCTATAACCAATGCACAGAATCAAAATTTTTGGCAAGATAAGACCATCAAAAGAACCTGGGAAAGAAAACAGGTAAAGCCTTACCAAAAAAGAAAGTTGGAACTAAAACAGGATTTTTTCAATGAGGTGGCGAAACAGACCAATAAAATATTTGATCCGAATGTATTGACCTTTGTATGGGCCAGACGTTTTGCAGGATATAAAAGAGCAGATCTTTTACTGCATGACCTGCAACGTTTTGAAAGATTGATCTCCAATGAAAAGTACCCGGTACAAATCGTTTGGGCAGGAAAACCCTACCCTTACGATTACTATGCCATAGATATTTTTAACCATCTTGTCAATTATTCAAAGCAAAAATCGAATCTCGCGGTCTTGATTGGTTATGAGATCAATTTGTCAAGAAAAATGAAATACGGTTCTGACGTTTGGTTGAATACCCCGAGAATTACTCGTGAAGCGTCTGGGACAAGTGGTATGACAGCCGCTATGAATGGTTCGGTAAACGTTTCGATCAATGATGGCTGGATCCCTGAATTCCAAAAAAATGGCAAAAATTGTTTTGTGCTTCCTGAAGTTGATTACAAATTGCCTCACTGGGATCAGGATAAAATGGATGCTGACAATTTATATGATGTATTAGAGAACAAGGTCATCCCAACCTATTACGATACGCCTGAAAAATGGCAGGAAATTGTATTTAACGGCATCGATGGCGTAATTCCTGAATTCACTAGTCATAGGATGGCCGACCAATATTATAAGAAGTTGTTCAAATAAGAAAATCGCTTTTCAACAACGATAAAAAAGTTGAAAGTCATTGATGACTTTCAACTTTTTTTTTGATCACATCACAATTTCCTTTAGGTATCTTAAAGCTGTTTATAGTAA
>JBFFLO010000242.1:0-4854 GCA_041554895.1 Lutimonas sp.
AAGGCTGCCCAGCAAGTAGTATATTCGGAGTTGGGTCACCAGGATCCTGACCATAAAATTATATGGTCCACCTTTGAAAAAATTATGAGAAATAAGTCGATTTGGGCTAATATTAGCTAGATTGAAAATATTTTAATGCTTCTTGTCATTTATTTTAAACCCAAATACATTTTTTATATTTGCCAAAAAAATCCTCTAAAAATGATTAGCAATTTACGTTTTACCTTATTCTTGAGCTTAATGAGTATTTTGGTTTTTGGTCAAAAAGATACTTTAACCCTTTCAAATAATGATGTGTTGGTTGGTACCATCGAGAAAATGGATCGAAGTATACTGACCTTTAGTACCTCTTATGATGATGCTGATTTTAAGATCAAATGGGGAGAGGTAAGGCAGATTAAAAGCCAACGGCAATTTATCATTTCCGTTACAGAAGGAGAGAGATTTACTACCAATATTAACAGTGTATCCGGAAAAGAAAATATTGTGGTGCTCAATATTGAAGAAGGCAGTAGAGAATATAATTTAATAGACATCGTATTTATAGAACCCCTGGGAAAGAACTTTTTTTCAAGACTAACGGTTGATGTCGACCTGGGGATCAACATGACCAAAGCCAATAATTTTAAGCAACTTACTTCATATGTCGGAGCGACCTATCTGGCTTATAAATGGAGGGGCAAGGGGCTCTATAAAAACGTATTGAGCCGTCAGGATGGCGCGGCGGATATCAATAGAATGGATGCAGAATTAGGTGGAGAATATTATTTGCCTCATGATTGGTTTATCCAGGCAAAGGCCATTTACCTGGCGAATGACGAGCAATTATTGCAATTAAGATCAACCTACCAAGCAGGTGCCGGTTATTATTTTATCAGGAGTAATACCATGTTTTTCTCTGCAAATGCCGGTCTTGCCTATTCTACAGAGAATTTTACAGGTGATAGTTCAGACAGAAAAAGTACTGAAGGTTATGTGGCATTGGGTTTTACTAAATATGCGATCGGTGATTTAAGCGTGGGTACCAATGCGGCTTTGTATCCCAGTTTTTCGCAAAGTGGTCGTTACAGGGTGGATTTTAACTTTGATATGAAATATGATCTCCCCCTCGATTTTTATATACGTCTTGGCTTGTCTTATAACTTCGATAGCCAGCCAGTGGAAAATGCTGCCGATAATGACTATGTATTTAATACCTCCTTTGGTTGGGAATGGAATTAAACAAAGAAGTCGAAAGGATTTCTAAAATCAAAAACTTAGGTTTTAATGTTATTTTCAACATTTTCTTCTTTAAGATTGACCAGCATTTTGTCTTTTTGATGCAGATACCTTCTGCTGCCTAAATACCGGTTTGTATTATCTTCATCGTAATAGGGGGAGTTAGGTTCTATGGAACCCATTTTAACCCGTCCAGCGGAATGTATGAATTCACCCTTTTCATTGCCAAGCCATATTCCGACATGTGTAACTCTTTGTTTTGTGCTATCTGTCGCCTTTGTTCCAAAAAACATCAAATCACCTTTCTCTAGATTGTTAAATTCGATTTCAGGGTCTATGTCTTTTCCAGCCATTATTTGCTGAGACGCGTCTCTGGGGATAATATAGCCGTTCATGAGAAATACAGTTTTTGTAAATCCGCTGCAATCCATGCCTTTAGATGAAGTGCCGCCCCATAAATAAGGTGATCCCATTAAATCCTTTGCGTAAAGCTCAACAAGGGTTCCGGAGGGATCTAGTTTGCTAATCCAGCTCCCATATAATTCACACTCTGATTTTTTAAGATATCCCAATCGTTTGTCCGGATAACTCACTTTGTAAAAGGCACCACTATCTTCAATAAGTTTCAGCTGGGCACCTAAAACAATATCCCCGATTTTATATAACTCATCACTCATATATTCATAAACATAACCATTGGTTTTTGTGTAAATCACCTTCTGTGAATTCTGCCAGTTCCTGAATTCTTCTCGATTCATCAAAGCCACTCCTCCATGGTCAACCCAGGAGATATACCCATCAGGCGTTTGGACCAAATAAAAATCCCCGTCTATTTTTAATACTTTTAACGATGTTCCCAAAATAGCCTGTGTGGCCAGTTCTCCTGAATGTTTTGGAGTTGATCTTATGTTGGCTACAGAATTATTCACAAGGGCATAGTTCCAGGCCCCAACACTGGAGTCAGGAAGTATCTTGACTAAATTTTTAATTTTTTTGCCTTTGGTTTTCAAAATTTCCACCAAAGCTGTCATGGCTTTTTCCTGGTCCGTTTCACCGGTAATTTCAATCTCGTCTGCAGTAGCAGCTACATTAATATTGTATACAGCGACTCTTTTATCGGGGGCAAAAGTCTTTTTAATGCTATCATTGATGATTTGAAGTTGCAGGAGGTCATTTTTCGTTGAATCCTTGCAGGAAAGAAGGTTGAGCAGCAAAGTGATGACCAATATTATTGAAAACTTGATATTCATAATAGGGTTTTAAAAGAAAGACTAAACTACAAAATTAAGCTTGAAACTATCCAGGTTGAAGACCGCCTTATTTATTTTAATTGGCAGCGCTGCTTCACCCAGCTATGGAGGTCAAAAAAATTCTGGGGGGCCACACCATGTCCTACCGGGTATTCATGATAACTGTGTTGGATGTCAAGCTTTTTCAGAAAGGGGCTTGTTTTTCTTGCCCACTCAACGGGGATGACCTGGTCAACAGATCCATGGGAAACGAAAAAATCAAGGTCCTTAAAATTTTCTTTTTCAAGTGGCTTTTGGATCAATTCCTCATTGATATAACCGCTCAAGGCCACTACATGTTGAATTTTGTGAGGATGGTTCAAAGCATAGGCCGTACTCAGTATGGATCCCTGACTAAATCCTAGAAGGAAGATATTTTCCTGGTTTACTTCATAGGCTGAAACGATTTCATTAATAAAATCGTCGATAAGTTTTAAGGCTGCCCTGGCTTCGGGTATGTCAGAAAATTTATCGCTGCTGCTTGCGTCAAAATGTATGGTATACCAGGCATAACTTCCAAATCCTAATGATAATGGGGCTCTTGCACTGATAATGAGCAATTCATCAGGTAATTCCTGGGCGAAAGAAAATAAATCTTCTTCATTACTGCCATATCCATGGAACATGATCAGAAGAGGAGGATTGGTTTGTGGTGTTTTAGGATGTCTTATGAGGTATTCCAAAGAAAATGTGGCCATGCAAATCGAATAAGTAAATTGTTTTGGGTCTTAACTAATATTTCTGAACCATTCCTGAAATTGCTCACCAAGCAGGGGCACGAGTTTTTCCTCACCTTTAATTGCTCCGATCAGGCCGATGATCCATAAAATAAAGACACCAATTCCCAATATCATATCAAGGGAGTCAAAATTTGAATAACGATTGATAAAATTAACAAGAAGTCCTAACAGAAATATGCCGATCGCCTGCCGAATGTGAAAAGAAGCAAAATAATTATGCTTGTTTTGATTCATGATATAAGCAATTAAAGTTCCGATAACCGTTATATAACTTATAATGGCGATCATTTTTCCTTCTTGTATAGATTGATTTTGCATAGTTATGATTTTATTGACTCTAATGAATCACTATTGTCTTAATTGAGTACCAGTTTATTGTTTGACAATATACCATAAATTTTTCCTTTAAGGCTTTTCCCTAAGAATGCAGAGTTTTTGGATTTAGATAAAATATGATCATTTTGAAAAACATATTCTGTGTCGGGGTCAAAAAGCGTCAAATTTGCCTTGACGTCATTTTCTATTGCCGTAACAGGTAAGTCAAAACGTTTTTTTGGCTTGTCAGTAAGGCAACTAATAATCTCTTCTATGTCCAGTTTTTGCCTGGCACTGCCAAAAAGCGTTTCCATGCCAATGGTTCCAAAGAATCCATTTTCAAATTCTACGTTTTTATTTTCAATATCAATTGGATTATGATCACTTACCAACATGTCGATAGTTCCGTCTTTTAAACCTTTTATAAGTGATTTTACATCCTTTTCAGATCTTAAGGGAGGCTTAACTTTGAAATTGGTATCAAAAGTTTGTATCTCCTTGTCGGTTAAAAATATGTGATGGGCGGCAACGCTACAGCTAATGTCCAGCCCTTTTTTCTTGGCTTCTTTGATCAATTGGACGGCTTTACTGGTGCTGATCGTTGGGATGTGCAGTTTTCCACCAGTGTATTCCAAAAGAGCCAGGTCTCTTGCAATTTGGAGCTCTTCAGAAAGGTTTGGGATTGAATTGAGGCCTAAACGAGTTGTATTTTCACTTTCGTTTACAAATCCATGAGTTCCGATCCCGGCATCCTCAGGATAGCTCATCACCATTCCGTCAAAATTTTGGGCATACAGCAAGGCGATTTTTAAAAGATTTGCATTTTCAACAGGTTTATTGTAATCTCCAAAAGCAATGGCTCCTGAATTTTTCATGTCAAACAATTCTGCCATCTCCTTTCCTTGTGCGCCCTGAGTCAAGTTGGCAATGGGATAAAGATCAACGGCAGAGGAACTGCTTTTATGTATTAAAAATTCAACGGCCGACTTATTATCTATGAATGGATGGGTATTTGGATTTAGGGCGATTTTCGTAAACCCTGAACGAGCGGCAACTTCAAGACCGTGCACAATGTTTTCCCTTTCTTCATAACCTGGCTCGCCTAAAGATACGCTTGTGTCGAACCACCCATTGGATACATGAAGGTTTTTTAATTTAATTTCTTTGCAATTCCCTGGTAAATCGAGTTTTTTCCCAATATCAGCAATGATGCCATTTTTGATCAAAATGTCCATATTTTGCTTGTGGAATTTTGAATTGCTGTCGATGATCTTGGCAGATCTTAGAAGTAT
>JBFFLO010000243.1:0-4846 GCA_041554895.1 Lutimonas sp.
CGGGAATGAAGGCCCAGAAGAGCGGACTGATCGTGAACATGTCTTCGGTTGGAGGCCTGCACGCCTTTCCGAATCGCACGCCATACTCCGCAGCTAAGCGAGGTGTGCTCGGGCTTACCGAGTCACTAGCGGCAGAGGTCGGCCCTGACAATATTCGCGTCAATTCAATCTGTCCCGGTGCCATTTCCGGCGAGCGACAGGAACGGGTGCTTGCGGCACGAGCAGAAGCCGAGCAGCGCAGCATTGAAGAAGTTCGTAAAGATGTGCTCTCCGCCAACTCGATGCGCACCTTTATTCCGCCAGAAGACATTGCCGGTTGCGTGCTTTACCTTGATAGCCCTGTTGGTGTGCGGATCAGCGGTCAGGTAATTTCCATCGACGGGCATATACCCGTATAGGTAGTCAACAGGTTACCCACCTGTTAGGCCTCATCATATCAGCAGGCACTCCGCTTTGATCGGCGGAGGTTTTTAAGAGAAATGTTGCCTTTTTTTTTTGAATTGCTACAGGTGTAGATGATTTTATTTTTTCTTCCCGCTTAGGTTTTTTATAGGCTCTCTGAGCGCAATTATCCCCACAGTATTTGGTTACAGTAGTTTTGGCAATAAAATCAACACCACAAAATTGACATATTTTTGGAAGACGAATATTGCTGCTCATTTTTATTTCAATGTATCAGAATGTAGCTTGTTGTATCCTAATGTATCAGGATGTAACATAATTTCTCTAATTCTAGATTATTAATTGTTTTACATCAAATACATGAACAATAGAGACATATTAGCAACAAAATACAGTAAAATAAAAGACAATTAGAGCTAATTAAAAATAATAAATGGTCTATAAATCAATCTATAAGAAACTGTTAGCTGAATAAGAGAAAGAGGACTACTTTCCGATACAGAAATTCGCAAAGATGTTTCCCAGCAGGTCATCAGTGGTGATCTCTCCGGTGATCTCACCCAGGTGGAACAGGGCCTGCCGGATGTCAATGGCCATCAGGTCACTGGAGATGTTCTGGTCCATGCCTTTTTGCACTTCGTTCAATGCCTCAAAAGCTTTGTTAAGCGCCTCAAAATGACGTGAATTGCTCACCACGGTTTGCTGGTTGCTCAGGGCCCCGGTATTCACCAGATTGGTCAGGTAGTTGAGCAGGGTATCCAATCCCGTTTTGTGTTTGGCCGAGATCAGGATCCATTCAGGCCGTTCTGCTTGAATATTTTGAACCTCATCATTGATAAGGGTATCGGCTTTATTGATGATCGTCAGCACTTTTTTATTCGGATATTGATGTTTTAGTTCCTTGGTTTGTGCGATCCAATCTGACAGGTCAATAATTTTTTCAGCATCGATAAGGTGAAGCACCAGTTGGGCCTTTTCTATGTTTTCAAAAGTTTTTTTGATGCCTATATTCTCGACGACGTCCAGGGTTTCCCTGATGCCGGCGGTATCGATAAACCTGTATGTGACACCCCTAAGTACGATCTCATCTTCAATGGCGTCGCGTGTGGTTCCTGCAATATCACTTACAATAGCTTTTTCTTCATTGAGAAGTGCATTGAGCAAGGTTGATTTCCCAACATTGGGTTCTCCAACAATGGCCACAGGTATCCCGTTTTTCAATACATTACCCAGGGCAAAGGAATCGATGAGCCTTTTGATCACCTCAGTGATTTTTGAGATCAACTCCTGAAAAGCTCTCCTGTCGGCAAACTCCACATCCTCTTCAGAAAAGTCAAGTTCCAGTTCTATAAGTGATGCAAAATTGAGTAGTTCTGCTCTGAGGTTTGCGATTTCATTTGAAAAGCCACCACGCATTTGTTGCATGGCGATACTATGAGAGCTCTGAGAATCAGATGCGATCACATCGGCAACGGCCTCGGCCTGACTTAAATCCATCTTCCCGTTCAAAAATGCCCTAAGCGTAAATTCACCTGCATCCGCATGTCTGGCTCCTTTGCTAAGAAATAATTGAAGGACTTCCTTTTGGATATAAGCAGACCCATGACACGAAACTTCCACCACGTTTTCTCCTGTATAAGAATGAGGAGTTTTAAAAACGGTGACCAGGGCTTCATCAATAATTCTTTCGCCATCGATGATATAACCCAGGTGTACGGTATGGGAAGCAACCTGGGTCAAAGATTTACCCTTTGCCTTTGGTCGAAAATGATCATTGACCAGTTCAATCGCCCCCGAACCCGATAACCTGATCACAGCAATGGCCCCTACGCCAAATGGTGTGGCCAGGGCAATAATCGTATCATTTGAAATACTTGAGCTCGGTTGCATGGAAAGTATCTTTAATTAAGATTTTGACAAAGGTACATACATTTCGTTTTATTTGACTGTAACAATCTTTTATCTTGTACGTCAAATAGAAAAAACTAAGATGAGAGAAGACAGACAAACCTTGATGTTGGCACATTTAAGCCAGTTGCTTGACCTTGTAACAGGATTTGGAGGTTTTATAGTGCCACTTGTTATTTGGATCAGTAAAAAAGATGAAATTTATGATATGGATGAACAAGGCAAGGGCATCATAAATTTTCAGTTGAGCATGTTTTTATATGCATTGATCTGTGTTCCCTTAATTCTTTTACTTGGATTAGGATTTCTGGGATTAATAGCCATTGGTATTCTGTGCCTGGTATTTCCTGTGATCAATGCGATTAAGGTGAATAATGGGGAAGAGCCTCATTATCCTTTATCGATAAGGTTTATCAATTAACGTTTGTTAGCCATGAACCCTGGCTGAGGTCCCTCGGTTTCGCATGAATTCTGCTTCATATGCCAGTAATCCATCCCATTTTTTATCGACGATCTGCCTGTCCTGGTATTGACGGGCAAATTTAAGAAACACAGTATAGTGGTTGGCTTCTGACACCATGAGGTCCCTGTAAAAATCGGCTAGCTCCTGATCTTCAATGTTTTCTGAAAACACCTTAAACCTTTCGCAACTTCTGGCTTCGATCATGGCAGCAATAAGTAGTCGTTGAATTAGGGCATCAGTGCGGTCCTTTGTCTTTGGAAAAAAGGAATGCAAATGCTTGGCATAATCGTTTTTTTGCTCTCTTCCCAAAACCATTCCACGGGCCACCATGAATTCATGAACCATCTTAAAATGTTCCATTTCTTCTATGGCAATGTCACTCATGGCTCTGACAAGCTCCGTTTCTTCAGAGTAGTTGATAATAATGGAAACAGCATTTGAAGCAGCTTTTTGTTCGGCAAATGCATGGTCCGTAAATACTTGCTCCAAGCCGTTTTTGGCCACTTCTACCCATGAAGTGGAAGTTTCAAATTTCAGTCCTAACATGATCTTTTTTATTGTTGTCCTTCTCGGACTTTTAAACGAAGCAAATTTAGAATATATATTCCATATGCGCGGTTTTGAAACATGTCTGTTCTTAAAAAAAAAGCTACTTTAGAGAAAATTTTAGGAATTTGAAAAAATTAGAGCGCAGTTTAAATTTAACTTCGGTGATAGCCATCAGTATAGGGGGCATGCTCGGCAGCGGTATATTCGTGCTACCGGGAATTGCAGCCGCAAAAACAGGCTCTTCTGTTTGGCTTGCTTATTTGCTGGCGGCTGTTTGTATTTTACCTGCTGCGTTATCCAAATCTGAATTGGCCACTGCCATGCCTTCTTCCGGGGGAACGTATTTATATATCGAAAGGGCTTTTGGGCCAATTTTCGGGACCATTGCAGGAATAGGGCTTTGGCTGTCCTTATTGCTCAAAAGCGCTTTTGCGTTGGTAGGTTTTGGTGCCTATCTTTCGGTTTTGGCCAATGCTTCGATTGGGATCACCAGGTACGTTGCTGTTTTCTTTTTGGGCCTGATTCTTTTACTCAATATTTTTGGGGTGAAAAAGGTAGGAAAGGTTCAAATTGTGGTTGTGAGTATATCCCTGATCACCCTGGCTATGGTGCTTATTTTCGGTTTGCCGAATGTTGATCCTGAACTATTGGACCCGTTTTATTCCCATGGTAAAATGGGACTTATTTCTACAGTTGCATTTGTATACATTTCTTATGCCGGTGTTACCAAAGTGGCAGCTATTGCAGGTGAAATAAAGAACCCCAATAAAAATTTGCCCAGAGCTATGATCCTGTCCCTTTTTATCATGACAATGATCTATGTTTTTGTGGCCTTTGTACTGGTCGGTAATATTCCCATGGAGCAATTGGCGACTGATCTGCATCCCATTTATACGATTGCCCTGATCAATGGGGGTTCTTATATAGGGTATGTCGTGGCTATAATTGGCGTTATTACGCTGATTTCAATGGCGAATTCGGGCGTATTGGCCGCCTCTCGTTTTCCCTTTGCCATGGCTATGGATAAATTACTTCCTGAATTTATGGGAAAGATCCACAGCAAATACCTGACGCCGGTATCTTCTATAATCCTTACTTGTATAGTGATGGCGCTGGTCATTTTGTTTCTTGATGTCGTCAAAATCGCTAAACTTGCCAGTGCTTTTATGGTCATGATGTTTATCTCGGTGAACATTTGTGTGGTTATCCTAAGGGAGACCTCCGCACAGTGGTACAATCCGACTTATAGATCTCCGTTGTATCCATTTGTGCAGATCTTCGGCATAGTTTCAGGAATTGTTTTGTTGATATTCCTTGGTTTTATTCCGCTTCTGGCTATTTTGACCATTGTTTTGCTGGGTTATCTTATTTATTTAAAAATAGGCAAGAAGACGGCCCGAACAGGTATTTTAAGAAAATATGGCCACCGTCCGGCACTTTATCTTTTGTATAATAAGAACAGAAACAATAAAAGGGAGCCTCTCGATCTGTCGAAGATCAATAACTCGGTTCTCGATGGAAAGA
>JBFFLO010000244.1:0-4836 GCA_041554895.1 Lutimonas sp.
AAAGATATAGTGCCTCCGCCAAGAATGCCAAAAAAGCCCTGACATATTGATTATGTCAGGGCTTTTCTTATTTATACTGATTTGGGTTTTTCAAAATTTAAAATTGATTTACCAAATCTTAACTCTATTTTCTGGTTCCAAATACATCTTGTCACCTTCCTTGATATCAAAAGTAGTATAAAACGCGTCCACGTTCTGTAAAGGCATATAAGCTCTGTACATAGCGGGAGCATGAGGATCCGTTTTGATCAGGTTCCTCAATGCCTCCTCTCTCATCTTGCTGCGCCATATGGTTGCCCAGGACATGAAAAATCTTTGTTCTGCTGTAAACCCATCTATATCCTCTGGTCTGCCGTTTTTCTCAAAAAACAATTGAAGACCGTCGTAAGCTGCATTGATACCTCCCAGATCACCAATGTTCTCACCTAAGGTGAACTCTCCATTTAAGTCCACATCCTCATATACCTTAACTTTACTGTACTGATCTACCAATTCTTTTCCCAAAGCTGAAAATTTCTCAAGATCCTCAGGTGTCCACCAATCCTTCAAGTTTCCGTCTCCGTCAAACCTGGAACCTGAATCGTCGAAACAGTGAGAAATTTCATGACCGATCACGGCCCCGATACCACCATAATTAACTGCTTCGTCTGCCTGATAATTGTAAAATGGCGGCTGCAAGATCGCTGCAGGAAACACAATCTCATTATTCACGGCATTGAAATAAGCATTGACTGTTTGAGGAACCATACCCCACTCCTTGCGATCAACTGGCTTCCCTAACTTGGCGAGGTCTTTTTCAAAATTCCACTTTTTCGCATTAACCGAATTCTGGAAATAGGTTCCGCCATCTTCTGCGCTGAGAACTTCCAATGCAGTGTAGTCTTTCCATTCATCTGGATAAGCTATTTTGACAGTCATTTTATTCAATTTTTCCAAAGCCTTTTCCTTTGTTTCCTCACTCATCCAATCCAAACCTCTTATCCTGCTGTCATAAGCCAGCATAATGTTTTTAATCATCTCAACAGCTTTTTCCTTGGCTTCTGGAGGAAATTTCTTTTCCACATATAACTTTCCTAAGGCTTCTCCTATGACATCATTGATAGAAGCTAGTGCGCGTTCATCCCTCGGACGCTGCTCCTTTTCTCCTCTTAACTCCTTGCTGTAAAATTCCCAATTAGCCACTTCAATTTCATCACTCAACATTCCTGCAGCTCGATCTATTGCGGTCCATCTCAAGTATAATTTAATGTCTTCCAATTCACTGTTATTTAGAATTTTCTCAACGGTCTTCATATATTCCGGATCCACCACAATAATTGTATCCGCTTCTGTAACTCCAATACCTTCCAAATAGATCGTCCAGTCAAACGAAGGTGTGATTTCGGATAATTCTGAAATTGTCATTGGATTGTAAACGTTTCTAGCATCCCGTCTTTCTTCTTTGGTTAACCTTGGTAACGCCAGGTTGTATTCATACTGAAAGATTCTTTCGGCCTTGGCCGTTGCATCTTCCTCATTTTCTCCAAAAAACTGAAGCATTCTTGCTATATGGGCCTTGTACTTATTTCGCTTTTCTTTGGTATCTTCGTCTTGGTCTACGTAATAATCACGAGATAATCCCAGTTCTGCCGGAACTATATAACCTGAATTCATTTTACTGTTTTTCAAATCATTGAATACAGAAAAATTGAAGTATCCAATACCTCCATAAGGTTCCAATTCGATGATCAGCTGCCTTAGATCATTTAAATTTTCCAATTGATCTATTCTTTCTAAAAATGGTTTTAACGGATCAGTCCCCTGCTCATTCCTTGAAACCGTATCAATAATTGTCTGATAAAAATTGACCGCTTTTTTCTGATCTGATTCCATAGTCAAGTTTCCCTCTGCATCTTTTAGTTTCGGGAAATTATCCTCTTCAATGGCCTTATTCATAATGGTAAGGACGTCTGAATCTGTTTTTTTACGCAACTCATTAAAAGTTCCCCAAGAAGCCCTATCTGCAGGAATTTCTGTTTTGTCTACCCAAGAACCGTTGACATATCTGAAGAAGTCTTCGGACGGACTAACGGTATTATCCATATTATCAACGACAATTCCCGGAATTTTCTCTTCAGTTTTAATTTCTTCTTTTTTACAGGAAACAAAAAGAGCAACGAATATGGCGAATATTAAAAGTTCATTTTTCAGTGATATCATAATAGCTTTTGTTAAATTCTTATTTAAGATTATTTATAAATTTTTGAGATTTTTAAGAAGTTAGATATTTATCTATCTAAAATGGAAACAATATTGGGTTTAAAATAGTTCGGACCTTTCATTACTTTGCCATCTTCCCGATATATAGGTTTTCCATCTGCCCCCAGTTTGCTCATATTGCTTCTTTGAATCTCATTAAAGACTTCTTCTATCTTATATTGCATACCATGTTCTAGAATGGTACCACATAAAATGTACAGCATATCTCCCAGTGCATCAGCTACCTCGACCAGGTCATCATTCTCTGCAGCTTCCAGGTATTCCCTATTCTCTTCATCCATCAAATCAAATCTCAACTTCAGTTTATGATCCGAAAGTTTGGCTATTGGGCTATGTGAAACTCCTAAGCCAAAAGACTCATGAAATTCCTGAACTGCTTTTATTTTACTCTTCATACTAATTATAAAAATTTTATTAAGATCTGAGGTGGAACAATTTTCATCATAAGGGCAATCAACCTCCACCTTTTGGTTATGTATGCCTTTCTTTTTTTCTTTTTAATAGCCGTATACATCTGTTTTACCGCTTTGTCAAGAGGTGCCATCCAAAAAGTTGGCCCATCAATGATCGCTGTATCCACATAACCCGGAAGTATATTGGTAACTGTAATTTTAGCCTTTTTTGTTCTTTTGGCTTTCATCCACAAGGACTCCATATAATTTGACTGATACGCTTTGGATGCGTGGTAAGCAGGTATATGCCTGTTTCCTGTCAAGGAAGCAACCGATGTAATACTGACCAGATGGCCAAATCCTTGTTTTTTAAAATAATTGTAGGAAATCTGGTAGATCATTGTTGCCCCTATCACATTGGTTTCCAAGGTAGGAAGGTCCTTTTCCCATTCCAGGTTAAAATTATTTTCCCCTATTCCTGAATTATGGATGATAAGGTCTGTTTGGTCAAAATAGGAAGGCAATTCTTGAAAAAGCTGCTGTGTATCCTTAAAATCAGTAATATCATGCTGGCGGATCTCATACTGATCCGGATTTTCCTCTTTAAGAGAATTCAGCATTTCTACACGCCTTCCGGTAATCAGAACCCTATACCCGTCCTTGACAAGCAATTTTGCCAATTCTCTTCCTATTCCTGAGGTAGCACCAAAAACGATGGCATTTTTACTCATATTGTCTTACCTTTGCAGCCTTAAATATAACCAAAATGTTTAGCAGGGGACAACTTATTTTCGCAGCGATCTTCGCAATTTCTTTTATCATCCTTATGGTATGGAGTTACCGGAAAGATATAAAACTCCATAAAATTTATTATCACAAGGTTTGGATCGTGGCTCTCGGTATTTTTTTAGCCATTGCCTTGTTCGCCACACTGACGTTCTGGTTGCACTGATCTTTTTAAATTTTTGATTGCATTTTAAGGATCCCTTATAAAGCTTCAACCGATTTTTCTACGGCAACTATTTTATACAATTTGTCATTGGGCCTTATCCTGAACTCAAGAGGCAAGGTGATATTGTCGCCTCTTTTAGCTATTTCCCCCTTTTCATCATTGACAAACATTTCTTTTATGCTAAGTTCCTTGGCACCAGTCGTAGGACCGGTAATAAGAATCTGATCGCCAATTTTAAGGTCATACGCTTCCAATTTAAACTCACCAATACTGGCTTTAGGAAAAAAGTGAACTCCTTTGCCAACATATACTTTTTTCTGCGTGGCATGAGAACCTGATCCCTTACTCCACTCCCCTAGTTTTTGACCTAAATAATAGCCGTTCCAAAACCCTCTGTTGTAAACCTTCTCGAGCTCAAGCATCCAACCAATGACTTTTTCCTTATCATAAGTTCCCTCACTTACAGCGTCAATGGCTTGCCTGTACGATTTAATCACATTAGCCACATACTCAGGAGCTCTGCCCCTTCCTTCTATTTTAAGCACTTTAATTCCGGCATCAGCTACCTGATCAAGGAAATCGATCGTACAAAGATCCTTAGGCGACATGATGTATTCATTATCCAGTTCCATTTCGAAACCGGTTTCCTGATCAATCACCGTATATTTTTTTCGGCAATTTTGCTTACAAGCACCGCGGTTAGCTGATGAATTACTAGAATGTAAACTCATATAACACTTCCCTGATACTGCCATACAAAGGGCTCCATGTCCAAATATTTCAATTTCCAATAACCTTCCGGATGGTCCTTTGATCTCTTCTTTTTCTATTTGTTCGGTAATCTTTTTTACCTGTCTAAGGCTTAATTCACGACTCAATACAACAGTATCTGCAAACATCGCGTAGAATTTCACGGTTTCAATATTGGTAATATTGATCTGGGTAGAAATATGCACTTCAATACCTTCTTGCCTGGCCATGGCAATAACGGCCTGATCCATGGCTATTACGGCTGAAATCTCAGCTTCTTTGGCCCTTTTCAACAAGGTCTTCACAATGCTTAGATCATGGTCATAGATGATAGTATTCAACGTCAAATAGGTCCTGACATTCTTTGCCTTACATCTCATCGAGATCTCGGGCAGGTCATCCAGCGTAAAATTAATCGAGGCTCTTGCCCTCATATTCAATTGCTCTACACCAAAATAAACAGAATCTGCTCCATTGTCAAGA
>JBFFLO010000245.1:0-4834 GCA_041554895.1 Lutimonas sp.
CACCCTTAAGGGACTCACAAATTTGTGTTGAAGCTCTCCAAAATACCTGTTTGGGTCTTCTGGCAAAAATTCAATGTATTTGTGGTTCATTTCAGGAAACCAAAAATCTACAAAGTGCAATATCAAAAAAGCAAGAATCACCCCTCCTGAAAAGACCATGTTTCTTGATGCCCAACTGGCGTTTGCCCCACCATTATATTTGACGTAATTTATGTTTCTAGCCCTTTTGTTCTTTAATTCAAGTACAAAACCCATCACAAAATGAAATACTACCCCAAAAATAAGTACTGGTTGCATGGCAAACTGAATCAAGGGATTGGTTCCCATAAAATGAGAAAGCTCATTAAATAGTCTCTCACTAAATAGAGAGGTGATATTGACTGATAAATGAATAATAAGGAAAATAATTAAGAAAAGTGCCGACAAGGCCATGGCGACCTTTCTTGCGATAGATGAAGATAAAAATCCGCTCATTTTGCTTGGTTTATAAAATAGGTCACAAATATACCAAATACTTAAATTTTATCTGGTCTATTTTACCCGATTATTTTTATTTGATTAACATTACTATATTTAAGCCAACTTAAAATTAAACAAGAATGTCTGACAGCATAAAACATGTCCTAAATCCTGACAAATGGATCGATCTGTATGCTGATTATCTGTACAATTATGCGATAACAAGAGTGGACGGTCAGGACCTTGCAAAAGATCTTGTACAAGAAACTTTTTTTTCTGGAATCAAGGGTAAAGATAATTTCAGGGGCCAGGCAGCTGAACGCACCTGGTTGGTTTCAATTTTAAAAAGAAAGATCATCGATCACTATCGCAAGATCAACTCAGCCAAAGGACAGAAAGAGGTCCGCATGGATTTTTATGAAGAAGGCGAAAAAAAAGGCAGCTGGATTGAAGAAAGGGTTCCTCAGAGTTGGGGAAATGATGCCGAAAGAGACATTGAAAATACCGAACTGAAAGAGGCCCTTGAAGGGTGTATACAGAACTTGCCCGAAAAGCATAGAATGGTTTTTCTGTTAAAAACCGTTCAAAACTATGAAACAGAAGAAATTTGTAATGAACTTGGCATAACAGCGTCAAATTTGTGGGTAATCATTCACAGAGCAAGAGTACAACTGAGAAATTGTATGGAAGAAAAATGGTTTAAAAATTAAAGATAAGCATATGAAATTTATGATCAGCTGTGATGAAGCAACTGCAATATGTGATAAGAATCAATATGGCGAAGCAAGTCTCCCGGAAAAAATTAGCTTGGGTTTTCATTTATTTGTGTGCAAGTACTGTAAAAAATATACCAAACAAAACAATTTAATGTCACAACTTTTCGGCAAATACCTGACGCCTTGTGACGGATCTGAAAAGCTTAGCGATGATGCAAAAGAAGAACTCAAAAAGAAACTTCAAAAAGAGTTGGAAAGCAACTGATTCATAATTCCTTAATCTTAGGGCAGTATTGAAAAATCCATACCCTTTTTTTACCTTTGAGTAGTATCTCGACTCGTGTTAGCATTAGAAATTCAATAGTGAATGGAATACATTGAAACTATAAGGCCCTTTGCCCTAATCGCCTATTATATATTTATCAGCTTTATTATTATCATTGTTATTTTGGATAATAAAAAGCCCGAAAAATCTTTTGCATATATTTTTTTGATTCTTTTAATCCCCGTTGCCGGCGTCATCATTTACCTTTTATTTGGTGCACAGTATCAAAAAAAGAAAATGCTGACCAAAAAGCGGTATTTTGACAAGGTCTATTTGAATCAAATTAGTGAAATCCAGAAATTGCCACCTCAACGAAACCGGGCATCTTCATATGGCAAATTACCTACTTTATTCTACAATATTGAACAAGTAAATTTTACATATAACAATAAAATTCAAGTCCTTAACAACGGAGAAGAAAAGTTCCCCAAGCTCCTTGAAGAACTCAAGAATGCTGAAAAAAGCATTCATCTGGACTATTATATTATTACCGATGACCTTATTGGGTCCCAAATATTTGAAATTCTTTGCAAAAAGGCCTTGGCCGGAATTTCGGTTAAAATCATTTATGATGACGTAGGGAGCTCCATCAGCAGAAACGGATTGAACAAATTAAGCGCTGCAGGTGTACAGGCCTTTCCTTATATGCCGGTTCTTTTTTCAAGACTCGCTCATAAAGCCAATTATAGAAATCACAGAAAAATCGTTGTTATTGACAATGAAACCGGCTTTCTTGGAGGTATCAATATCAAAGACAAATATATCAATCCGAATAAGTCGGGATTGTATTGGAGAGATACCCATATCATGATCAAAGGAGAGGCTGTTATAGATTTACAATACCTGTTTATAAGTGATTGGTATTTTGTAAGCGGCCAAAAGATTGACCTTAACGAAGTTTGCTATGAGAATAAACATAAAATATCCAGCCATGTTCCAACCAGTATTTTGGGAAGTGATTATGGAAAGAGCAACCAAACCATTATGGAGGCCTTTTTTGGAATGATCACGAGCGCACAGGAAGAAATCTTGATTACCACTCCTTATTTTATTCCCGATGAATCCATTTTCAATGCTTTAAAAATAACCTCTAAAAGCGGGGTCAAGGTAAAGCTTATCATTCCTGAAAAAACAGATATACGCACAGCTTTTTATGCATCGCAAACCTATTTAAAGGAACTCATTCTAAGCGGTGTAGAAGTCTATTTTTATACAAAAGGAATGATGCATTCCAAAACCATGATCATAGACTCACTCATTAGTACGGTTGGCAGCACGAACATGGATCAAAGAAGTTTCAGCCTCAATGCTGAGGTCAATGCCTTTATACATGACAAAGAAATTGCTGAAAAACTGAGGTTTAATTTTGAAGAAGATTTAAAAGATTGTTATAAATTGCAACTTATCGATCTTAAAAACAGGCCTTGGTACGTCAAAGTGCTGAGTTCTATTGCCAGACTAATCGCCCCCATTCTTTAAAGATAATACTATGAACTTTTTACCCGAAAATATTGATCGCTACGCCTCAGATCATTCTCAAAAAGAACCGGAAATCCTACAGGAATTATTTAAGGAAACATGGCAGAAAGCCCTGGTTCCAAGAATGATCAGCGGGCACTTCCAGGGCAGGGTATTGTCAATGATCTCAAAGCTTATCAGTCCAAAAACAATATTGGAAATTGGCACATATACAGGCTATTCTGCCCTATGTTTGGCCGAGGGATTACAAAAAAACGGACTACTCCATACCATTGACCACAACGAAGAACTCTATGATTTTCAAAGAAAATATTTTGACCGGTCAGAATATAAGGAGCAAATCAAACAATATGTTGGTGAAGCGCTTGATATACTTGGTGAAATTAAGGGCCCTTTTGATCTTGTATTTATCGATGCCGATAAGGCAAATTACGCCAATTACTTTAAGGCTGTAATTGGTAAAATGAACCCTGGAGGGGTGATCTTATCAGATAACGTGCTCTGGAGCGGTAAAGTGACCGAGATCCCAAATAGTAAAGATGAAGATACCAAGGCGCTTATTGCTTTTAACCAAATGATGAACCAAGATCCCAGGATCGAAAGTGTTTTACTGCCCATCAGAGATGGTTTGACGATTAGCCGGGTAAAATAAATATTTACTGTTTTCCAACAATAATTTTTGGGGTATTTAAATAATCATTAAACGATCAGCTTCTGATCATGGTCAACACCATTTTGAATTTTTCTATGGCCTGTAAAGCATGGGGAATATTTGCCGGCATTATGATTGATTCACCCGTTTTAAGCAGGTGCGATTTTCCATCAATTGTAATTTCCGTCTTACCGTCAACCACGGTCACCAAAGCGTCAAAAGGGGTGGTATGTTCACTTAGCCCTTCTCCTTTATCAAAGGCAAACAAGGTGATATTTCCTGTTTGCTTTTTTAATATATGCTTGCTTACAACGGCTTTATCAGCGTAGGAAATACTTTTTTCGAATGAAAATTTAGTTCCTTTTTCAAATTCGTTTTGTCCCATGTACTTGTGCTTTAATTTATGTCTAATAGAGCTCTTGGAGCATGTTAATGATCAACATTCATTCTTTGAGGATTATCTTTTGAATCAAAGGTTCGTTTTAAAAAACCGGTATGGTCATCCAAAAAATCTTTAATTTCCTCAAGAAACTCCTGGTCTTTTTCAGTTCGATTAATGGTTAAGTGAACAATGATCGATTCGGGAGCTGGTTCATAACCGGTGGTAATTGTCCAGGTAAGCGCATTTGGGCATTCCAAAAGTGAAAAACGCAAACCGCCTTTAATTTCTTGTCTTGTCAAAGTAAATTCCCCCCATAAACTGCCTATTCCAACCAGGTCATCACTTAGTGGTTCCAATAAAAATAGCTGCGAACTCATCAATTCCAGATGATGCAGATCGAGTATGGTTTTGATCATGTTCTCGTCTGTCTTGGCATTGATTGTTCTGAAAAATTCCATAAGCCTTGAATAAAAGGTGCAAGTTACATAGAAAAGTGTTGATTTATAATGACAATAATCACTGTCCAAGAGCTGGCATAACAAATCCTGTTTAGAGCCATACAGGCTTTTCAATGATGTGTAAAAACAGCTCAAATTTTTATTTGAGCTACCCTTTATGATGCTTTTTCTTTCTTAATTGTTTAAGATTGAGCCTTTGTTTTATTAAACATATAACGCGCCATTTTCCAGTTTCCATCTATTTTTTCAAATACAAATAATTCTCTGATTTTTGACAGGAATTCAGGCGTAACGCCAATGAATGAGGCAATCTGCACATTTGATATGCGATTGATTAGTTTGGGGTAGCTTTTAAGAAAGTCA
>JBFFLO010000246.1:0-4821 GCA_041554895.1 Lutimonas sp.
ATACATTGTTACCAGTACAAAAAGGATGCCTGTATGGTTGGGGCGAACCCTTATTGCCGGTGGTATAGGCTACTTGATAAGTACTGCAATTAATTACCTCGGAATTGAAAGCCCCTTGTTGCGTTATTTAACAGTTCCTGCCACAGTTGGAGAATTCTGGATGTTAGGATATTTATTGATTTTTGGAATACGACCTGTGAATAAATAATTAGTAATAGCTTTACAGGCCACAGGCTAAACCTTAGGGCAAATACCTGAAAGCATTATCCAGTAGAGTACACAAATACAAAGAATAAATGAAAAATACCAGACCTATCCTTTTTGCGGTTCTATGCTTCGTTATTTTCATACCAGAGCTATTTTCTCAAACAGATAAAGAGCAAATATTAGCAATTAGAAATGCTTCAAATTTAGCTCTTAAGTCTTATGAAAACGAAGAAGTACTTTCATATTTGACAGATGATGTATTAATAACAACGGGAAATGGAGCTTTGTTGTCTGGGAAAAAAGAATTAGAAAAATACATATCAGATGCCGGAAAAAGTAAAATGTATTGGATTCGTGACGCACACGAAATTATAGTTAATGAAAAACGAGGTTTGGCTTGGGAAAATGGAAAATGGAATGGATATGACCCGGAAAAATCTGATGACTCAATGATCAATGGAAATTATTCAGCGATGTGGACCAAAGAGTCTGGTATATGGAAAATAAAATCCCAGCTTTTTGTGACTTTGGCTGAAAAATAATGCACCTTTCCCTAACATTCCCTATATTCCGCAGGAAATCTTTTTAACAAATAAGAATATTACACCAACCCAGCTGATTTTTATGGTGAAAGATCTTTCGGGCTTATCCTCTCTGAAATCATAAGGGAAGACCTGAGCTGCAATTTCGGAGGATATAGATTTTGATATGAAAAATATTGAACGGTCAAATGATAAAATTCTAGGAGGAGTATGTGCTGGCTTGGCCAGGCACCTTGATATCAAACCCATTTACCTTAGGTTATTATTCGTCTTAGCTTTTTTTTTAACTGGAGGAACCGTAATTCTAGCCTATTTATTATGCTGGATCATTATTCCTAAAGAACAAAAACCAGGAAGATCGCAAATGCATGATACATACTCAATTCAAGAAGAAATTGAAGAAGATCATTCGGCCTACGCTAAAAAGATAACTTCGCAAGCTAAAAAGCTTTTAATTATTGGAATATTTGGACTGATCGGATGTGTTGCTGGTGGTTTCCTGGGATTTAATATGGTTGGTAGTTCTGCGGGTAATGTTTTTATTCCTATCCTTGGTATTATTGGACTGGTCACAGGTGGTGTGCTGGGTATAATCGTTGCAGTCATGCGATAACCCTTCAGCAGCAAAGATGGTTAATAAAGGCTGTAAGTCATTGTGGCAGCAGCAAAAAAAAAATGATAAATTTATCAAACCATTGGGCTAATTCTATAAGGGAATAGCATCAGACATTTTCAAAAAAAGAAATTAAAGTTTAGAACCTCTTGCGTCATTATAAACAAACCAATAAGCAATGATAAAATTCTTTAGGAAAATTCGGCAAAATCTACTTTCAGAAGGAAAAACAGGGAAGTACCTTAAGTATGTTATTGGTGAGATCATACTTGTGGTCATAGGAATTTTGATCGCTTTACAAATCAACAACTGGAATGAAACCCAAAAACTGATAAAGCAGGAAAGGCAGATTTTATTGGAACTTCGCGAAGAATTGGAAACAAATGTCAAGGGTTATGAAAATATTATACAACTGAATGATGGTACAATTGACGAAACCAATGCCTTTCTTAATGACTCAAAACAAAGGATGATACCTCAAGATTCCATCTCAAAAATTGCGCGTTTATTTAATTATATGCCCTTTTTAATTGAACAGCCTATTCTGAACAACATACTTAATTCAAGTGATGAAAAAATAATTAAGCATAAACCATTACTTCAAGACTTTAGGGCACTTAAAACCCAATATAATTTTGTGGCCCAAACATTGGATTATTTAGATACCTTTTGGAATATAAATTCTGCCAAATATTTAATTACATCAGGTGTAGGAAGTGCAATGGGCCAAAAATACAATTACAGTGAACCTTTAATGATCGATAAGGAATTTTACACCTTATTGACGATGCAGAATACATTGGTCAATGGATTTACTAATGATCTTAAACGAACAAAAAAGAAATCTATAGAAATCATCAATAAAATAGACAGCCTTACTATTCATGATTAAATTCTTTAGAAAAATACGATATGACCTTATGGAAAAAAATAACACTGGAAAGTACCTGAAATACGCCATTGGGGAGATTGTATTGGTGGTTATCGGGATATTGATCGCTTTGCAGATCAACACTTGGAATGAGCAAAGAAAAGAAAACAAAAAGGAACTGGTCGTGCTCAAAAAACTACGGGAAGATTATCGGGCGAATCTAGTGCAATTAGAAGAAAAAATGGCTACCAGAAATAAGATACTTGTTTCATCGGTTCAATTGCTAAAAGCTTTTAATCAACCCGTTGGGACGATTCGTGATAGTGTTATCAAAGACCTTGCGATTATTAACAATGACCCCACATTTGATCCTATACAAAATAATTTAATTAGTTCAGGGAACTTAATGTTGATTAGAAATGAAAAATTAAATCACTTACTATCAAATTGGTCTTCAGATGTGCTTGCAGTAAAGGAAATTGAACAAGTTTGGGCTGAGAAAGCAAACGTGCAATTGGATGTAATTACTTATGAATTGGGTTTAGGCAGAGATATTGCCAATAGTTTTATAAACGATTCTGGTCATCTTTGGCTATTGGATAACAACCCGAATTCATACAAAATGGAAATTGGAACTTCAAAACTCGGTGCTCCGTTAAATGAAATATTAACCGATAAAAAACTGGAATCCATTATTGGAAGTGGGGCTACATTAAATAGATCCGCCAATATTCAATCGGAGGCTTTACGCAAAAGGATCCTCGAAATATTAGATCTGATAGATGCCGAAATCAAAGAATAACGAAAGCACAACAATTGCTGTCATTGATCATGGCTGAATTTTCTGCCTAAAATTCATATATTTAAACCATAGACCGGGTTCCGCGAAACGGGCCTTTGGAGCAATTCAACAACAAAATCATCACCAAACTGTTGACGACAATATCGAAGTCACCAATATTAAATTATGATAACGAAGTATAAATTATTCATGATAGCATTCGGCTTCAGCTTGGTATCCTGTACCGAAAAGATCGACTATGAATCCGCAGAGAAATACATAACCCAATCTGCTAATGACTGGGCCCAGGCCATTGCAATAGGCGATACAACTGCAATAGATCGAATTATGGCCGATGACTTTGTTGGCGTTAGTTCGAGAGGAGAACTGTACAGCAAGAAAGCATTGATGCAAAAGTCAATTGAATCAGCAAACCTTTTTAAAACTGAAGTATACAATGTAACTGTTCGGTTTTTTGGGAATGCTGCGGTCGCTCAAGGAAATGAAACCTGGACCAAATTGGCCGATTCCACAAGTACTAAAAGCATTTGGACCGATACTTGGATATATCGGGACAGAAAATGGCAGGTTGTGGCTGCCCAAGACCTTAAATACAAAAAGTAAAATACTGTTCCCATAATGTGTAACTTCAATTACATGATATTAAATCAGTAACTTAAAACCCTTAACCAATCGTTATAGGAGAAGGCTAATGGTGTTTCAGAAAACAGGATGCTGAAAAATAATTTTTAATTTCTGTTATTGGTTTACTGATCAATTGGAAGGATTACAAAAATGATGACAAAAAACTTATGAGCGAAAAAAAGAGTTCAAAGAAATCCGACTTACCACCCATGGGTGCACAAGATTACTCTGAGATAGAAGACTGGCCGGGGTATTTCAACGCTGTTCTTGGGAAAGGGGCGAGGGATACGCTTATAGCAGCCCTGAATTCTTTTGAGCAGGAAGGGTTTTATAATGGTTTTGCAATTGATTTAGCCGCTGGAGAAGGCCGGGATTCGCTGGAACTGCTCAGTAGGAACTGGAAGGTATTAGCAACTGATAATCACCCGGAAGCATTCCCATATTTATGGAAAAGGGTGCCAGAGGTATTGAAACCCCTGTTGACGACCACAGAGGTGGACTTCCATGATATGAAATTTCCCGACAGTGATATGGTGAACGCCAGTTTTGCCTTGCCGTTTTGCGAGCCAAGACATTTTGAAGGGTTATGGAATAAAATAGTCGCATCGATCAGGCCCGGAGGCAGGTTTGCAGGGCAGTTCTTTGGAAGCAGAGATACCTGGGCATCACTTCCAAATAGGTCTCACCACTCACGTGAAGAAGTTTTAAAGTTGCTGGAAGGCTTTTCAATAGAAATGATGAGGGAAGAAGAACGTGACGATCCGCCTGAGCTTAGGAACCCAAAACATTGGCAAATATTTCATATTGTGGCGAAGAAACAATAGGAATACCAGATAAGTGCTAATCGGGAAATCCTGAGGATTTATCTCCGGTTCATTTTCCTTTGCTAACTTGCTTCTTGCCAAATATTAAGAATCATGCCAAAAACCGTTTTACTTCATCCCGATAGCTATCGGGACAAACCGCTAACCAATGATAAAATTCTTTAGAAAAATACGATACGACCTCATGGAAAAAAACAGCACTGGAAAATACCTAAAATATGCCATCGGAGAAGTTATTCTTGTGATGATAGGTATCCTTTTAGCGCTGCAAATCAATAATTGGAATGAGAATAGAAAAAACATCATTATCGAACAAGCTACTTTGGAAAGCCTGAAAT
>JBFFLO010000247.1:0-4787 GCA_041554895.1 Lutimonas sp.
CAATCCGGATCAAATGGTTCCAATAGCGCAGATTGCGGAACACGAAAACATTCCCCATAAATTTTTGGAGAGTATTCTATTGCTTTTGAAAAAGTCAGGATTCCTGGGATCTAAAAAAGGTAAAGGAGGTGGATATTACTTGCTTAAACAAGCTTCTGACATCTATATGACAGATGTGATGCGTATCCTTGAAGGGCCTATTGCTCCGGTTGCCTGCGTCAGTTTGAATTATTACGAAAAATGTGATGATTGTGACGATGAAACAACCTGCAGCCTCAATAAATTGATGATCCAGGTGAGGGATGCCAACCTTCATGTTTTTAGGAATACTACCCTTGAAGACCTAAAATATTTCAATTTTAACATGTCAAAACTTTGCTAATTAAATATTTTTTCTACATTTGCATTATAATCCTAGTTATCCGATAGGGTTTATTGATAATTAGTTTAAAGTATGTTAGTTGATAAAATCTACTCATTAAAACCTGAAAATAAGGATTCCCAGGGCAAAAGCATGGTCAAGGCCATCAGCTGGAGAATAATTGGAACAATGGATACCATTCTAATATCCTGGCTTCTGACCGGTACCCTCAGCGTTGCGCTGTCGATAGGATCAATAGAAGTGTTTTCAAAATTTTTTCTCTATTACGGTCATGAGAGGATTTGGAACATGATAAAATGGAAATAATATGAAAAACAAAAATCTAGACATAGAACAAGCCAATGCCTTCTTGAGAGATAAAACCCCCACAGAAATCATTGACTGGGCCCTGGCCCAAGCTGAGAGTCCAATACTTACCACGAATTTTGGGCCCTTTTCATCAAGTTTAATTCATGCTGTTTCAAGGGTGAAAGCAGACATAAAAGTAATTTGGTGCGACACCGGGTATAATACGCCACAGACCTACAGATATGCACATGGACTCATACAAAGGTTCGCTTTGGATATGCATGTCTATACGCCGCAATCAACCGTTGGGTTTAGAGACGCTACCACAGGGATTCCTCAGATGGACACCTTAGAACATAAAATCTTTACAGATGAAGTCAAGCTGGAACCTTTTAGGAGGGCTTTGGAAGATCATAGGCCAGATGTCTGGTTTACGAACCTTCGATCAGATCAGAACGAATACAGAAGTAGTCTTGATATCCTTCATACAGATAAAAAAGGCATTCTAAAAGTTAGTCCGTTTTTCTATTATTCAGAATTCGAAATGGACCTATATCTGCAAGAGTTTGCGCTTCCAAATGAAAAAAGATACTACGATCCCACAAAAGTATTGGCCAAAAGAGAATGTGGATTGCACCTATAATTAAATCATAAAAACTGATCAAATGCTAAGCTTCAGAACTGAAATAGAAAACCCCCTGGTTCAAAAAGATATTATCGAGCTGGACCGAAAGATCCAATTATACCAAAATGGCAAGATCGATGAAGACGGGTTTAGGTCGCTTCGCCTTGCCAGAGGCATATATGGTCAAAGGCAGGAAGGGGTTCAGATGATCAGGATCAAGTTACCCTTTGGAAGGTTGAACTCAGAGCAGCTGCTTAGAATTGCAGATGTTTCTGACAAATATTCTACCGGAAGGTTACACATCACCACAAGACAAGACATACAGATCCATTATGTAAGCCTGGATCGTACCCCGGAACTTTGGGCTGAACTGGAAAAAAGCGATATTACTTTAAGGGAAGCTTGTGGAAACGCAGTTAGAAACATCACAGCATCAGAAACTGCAGGCATTGACCCTGAAGAACCATTTGACGTTTCACCCTATGCTGATGCAGTATTTAAATTCTTTTTAAGAAATCCTATTTGCCAGGAACTGGGAAGAAAGTTTAAAATATCATTTTCTTCCAGTGAACAGGACAGCGCTTTAAGCTTTATCCATGATCTTGGCTTTATTGCCAAGAAAAAAATAATTGCCGGCAAAGAAATCAGAGGTTTTAAAGTAATGATCGCCGGAGGCCTTGGTGCACAACCCAGGCAAGCAGATGCTTTGTTTGATTTTCTTGAAACAGATAAAATTATTCCGTTTATTGAAAGTACTTTAAGAGTATTTGATCGATATGGAGAGAGAAACAGGAGGGCCAAGGCGAGGTTAAAACATTTGATACTAAACATAGGCCTGGATAAATTTCTGGAATATGTCGCCGAAGAACATCAAGCTTTATCTGCTCAAACCTTTGCCATAAAAATCCCCGTACACGACATAAATAATCATACCGAATCACTACAGGTTCCCAGAGTGAACATCAAGGATGCATTCGCCTATAGAAACTGGAAACAAAGCAACGTTTTTAATCAAAAGCAAGAAGGTTTGTTTGCTATTGGCATTAAAGTCAGGCTGGGGGATTTTTATACAGACAAAGCAAGAAAATTAGCAGGTCTGATCAAAGATTACGCACAAGACGAATTAAGGCTTACCATAAGCCAGGGTATTCTGATCAGGGGAATCAAGGAGGAACTTTTGCCTTTTTTCTATACGAGGCTGAGTGAGTTGGGCTTTTCAGATGTAGGGTACGGCAGCGCTCTTGACGTGACTTCCTGCCCGGGGACCGATACTTGTAATCTAGGTATAGCCAGCAGTACCGGACTGGCAAGAGTGCTTGAAAACACCTTGAGGGAAGAATTCCCTATGTATGTACACAACAAGGATATTTCAATTAAAATCAGTGGTTGCATGAATGCCTGTGGACAACACAGTATTGCTCAAATTGGTTTCTACGGTATGTCCATAAAGAAAGGTGCTCTTGTAATTCCTGCCTTTCAGGTGCTGCTGGGGGGAGGTCCTCTTGGCAATGGAGACGGAAGATTCGCGGATAAGATCATAAAGATACCCAGTAAAAAAGGACCTGAGGCCTTAAGAATGCTCATTTATGACTATGAAAGCAACAAAAGCCCTGGAAGCTCATTCAATGAGTATTACCTCCATATGGGAAAGGCTCATTTTTACCAATTGTTAAAGCCCCTTGCGGATATCTCTGAAGTGAATAAAGATCTATTCATCGATTGGGGCCATAGTGAATCCTATATCAAGGCCATCGGGGTAGGAGAATGTGCCGGTGTCGTCATTGACCTTGTAAGTACTCTTTTGTTCGAAACGGAGGAGAAACTGGAAAACGCAAGGCTCAACTTAAAGGGTGGAAAATGGTCAGACAGTATTTACCACAGTTATGCTTCGATGATCAATACGGCTAAAGCAGTATTGATAGGAGAAAATATTAAAACAAATACCCAGGCCGGTATTATACAGGATTTTGATCAGTATTTTGTTGAAAGTGGCCTGATTAAAATAGGTGGCACTTTAAGTGAATTGATCTATCAGATCAAATCGAACAAAGCTGATAAGGAATTTTCAAAACGATATCTTGCCGATGCTGAAAATTTTTACAAACTGGTAGATCACTTAAGAACCAACGCCCTGAACAATGAATCCTAAGGCAAGACTTACATTAGTCGGAGCGGGTCCCGGAGATCCCGACTTAATAACAGTTAAAGGTGTAAACGTATTGAGAACGGCTGATGTCATCCTTTATGACGCACTTATTAACCCGGCGCTTTTGGACCATGCGCCACAAGCAAAAAAAATATTTGTTGGCAAGAGAAAAGGTTTCCATCGTTATTCTCAGGATGAGATCAATAGCATGATCGTTGAACAAGCTTTTCTCCACGGTCACGTTATTCGATTAAAAGGAGGTGACCCTTTTGTATTCGGAAGAGGTTCAGAAGAAATAGATCATGCCGAAAACTTTGGTTTACACACCGATATAATACCTGGAATTTCTTCCAGTATTGCTGTTCCCTCGAGTATTGGTATTCCACTTACCAAAAGAGGTGTGTCGGAAAGTTTTTGGGTAATCACTGGCTGCAATTCAGACAGACAATTAAGTTTGGATGTTTCATTGGCAGCCCAGTCTTCTGCAACAGTAGTGATCTTGATGGGCATGCATAAACTTGCCCAGATCACGACTGTTTATAAGGAGCTTGGAAAAGCTAAAACCCCGGTCGCCGTGATACAAAACGGAACAATGAAAAACCAAAAAAGCGGTGTCGGCACCATTGATGGCATCGCAGAAATTGTCAAAGCAAAAAACCTCTCCTCTCCCGCTATCATTGTCATTGGAGACGTAGTGTCTGAGGCAAGTAACGCCGAAGCTTTGGGTCAGAAGCTTGAGTTATACCTGGCCTCGTAAAAAGGAAGTACAGGGTTTAAAAATGAAACCCAAACCCTCCATAAGCAAAGCTGCCTCTGAAGCCAGGAACCCATTACTTAAAATAACTGAATCCTTTTTTCGGATCGATCTCCAACAAAGTTTCATAGATCAGCCTGATCACGTTTTCCACATCATCTTTATGCACCATTTCAACTGTTGTATGCATATATCTTAAAGCCAGTGAAATGAGGGCTGAAGGCACTCCCCCGTTGGAATAGGCAAAGGCATCCGTATCAGTTCCTGTTGCTCTTGAAGCCGCTAAACGCTGGAATGGTATTTTATGTTTTTCTGCAGTATTGATGACCAATTCGCGTACATTGTTTTGAACGGCCGGAGCATAGGATATGACAGGGCCATCACCAGATTTGGTTTCCCCTTCTTTCTTTTTGTCGATCATCGGGGTGGTCGTGTCATGGCAAACATCTGTAATAATGGCCATACTGGGTTGAATGGTATGTGTGATCATTTCGGCTCCTCTTAAACCTATCTCTTCCTGAACAGAGTTCGTAATGTATAATCCGAATGGTAATTTCTTCTTGTTTTCTTTTAGCAGTCTTGCTACTTCCGC
>JBFFLO010000248.1:0-4785 GCA_041554895.1 Lutimonas sp.
CTTTACACCTCGGTTGAAGGTAACTCTGTTACAAAACACATGAATTCAAGCATAACATCCGGACAGTGTAACAGCTGCCATGGAATAAATACTGATCCGATTTGGACAGAATAATAAAAGTTCCCATGACTGGGACAAAACCATTAAATTTTTGACCAAGAACAACTTAGCCCCTGTGAATGAGACTGATAAAGGTTTGTTTATAGAAGCAGTGGATTAAATGACTTAAGCAAAGAGTTTACCCTAACCAGATCTGAATTTTTAGTGCTAAGGACATTTTCACTTTGAAAATTAATAAAGCATGTACGGACATTAATTCCATACTTTCGTCCATGATGGGTTGATTGGGAATTTAGAATAACGTTTATTTAGGCCGTTATTTTTAAAATCATTAACCAAAAAACCTTAATAAAAATGAAAAGATTACTACTCATCGCGATGATGTTTTTAACGATCGCGACATTTTCACAGAAAAAGAAGAACGGAACAATTTATTCAGAGCATCCTGCTATTAATACGGTTGAAGACTTTCAGCAGGCCTTCATTTCAGGAGACGCTGATAAAGTCATGAGTTACCTGGCGGATGATTTTAAATGGTGGAATGGTACAAATTCAAATAAAGATGCCAAGCCCAGGACCAAGGAAGGAGCCGGAAGAAACGCCACCTGGTGGAAAGAGAATATGGCTTATTTAAGCCTGGAACGTTCCGGACAGGCATATCCTGATGCCATTGAATATAAGGATGAAGATCAAAAGGATGTGGTCTGGGTACAAACCTGGGATCATTTAAAAGGCGTGCATAATGAAACAGGAGTAAAGGTAGATATGCCGGTACACCGTCTATATGTTGTGAATGCAGACAACAAAATTCAAACCGTTATCGATTACAGTGACCGGACAGTCTGGGGGGAACTTCGGGAAAGTTTTGCACCAAGAGAGAACGGGACAATTTATAACCACCATGATTACATCAACCATGTGAGAAGAATGGTGGCCGCCCTGGAAAATCATGATATGGAAAAATTTTATAGTTTTTATGATGAAAAGGCTACTTTCGAAAGCATACACATGACGCCAGATGAACCATCAAAAACTCTTGACGAGGATAAAGAAAGCATGAAATCAATGATGGACAGTTATGATATTACGGCAATAGATGTGGAAGGTTATCCTGATTACCTGAATTATGGATTAGGTAATGCAAAAGTGGTCATGTCATGGTGGAAGCTAAGAATGACCAGAAAATCTGATAAGAAAAAAATAGTGATGCCACTGATGTTAATTCATAATTTTAATGACGATGGCAAGATTGTCAGAGAGAATGCCTATTACAGTCAGGCGCTGATGACAAGTAAATAAAAATTAAATTAGAGAATTTTAAAGTTTATAGTGATGAAAAAAGGTTCAATAAAATTGAGTGTATTATATCCAGCGGGAGAAGGAAAACATTTTAATATAGATTATTATGCCAACAAGCACGTAGCCTTGGTTGCCGGATTACTTGGGGATGCTGTAATAGGTGCTACGGTAGAAAAGGGTTTAGCTAGTGGAAATCCTGGTGATAAAGCGCCTTATGAAGCCATGGGCAATTTATATTTTGATTCAATGGAGTCATTCCAAAATTCATTTGGTCCCCATGCTGCAGAAATCATGGCAGATCTTCCGAATTTCACAAACATTGAACCGCAGGTTCAAATCAGTGAAGTAGTCATATAAAAGGAATCCTCGTTTATTGCAAAACAGAACAGGAGGATCCGCTTTTTTAAGAAAATAAAGGAATAAGCCATTTAACTAAATGGCTTATTCCTTTATTTTGTGGTTTTACACCATTTTAAAAAAATGATGATTAAGTGAGAATGCCTTTTTTATTGATGATAAGGTCAAAGTTCGTCGTCAAATTCGTCTTCATCAACCTCGTCCTCCATGTTATCTGCAGAAAGAATTTCATCATCTTTTTGCTTCTCTACCTCAGTTTCTTCATCCTCGTCATCATCGCCATTGACATCAAATTTCTCCATAGTGTCGGCTAGCCGTTTACTGATCTTTACAAGATAAGTGGTGTCCTCGGTTTTAACCTCTACAGCTTCAATCAATTCATAACTTGCATTTCTAAAAGTAATGATATCAGTATCATCATATCCATCAGGGAATTTGGTCACCAATAACTCTAAAATATCCTGATTTAATTTTTTGTAATCTACAATGACTCTTTTCATGTTGTTTTTCTTACATTTTCAATAAATAAGCAAAAATCAAAGGCGCTACGATGGTAGCATCTGATTCTATAATAAATTTTGGTGTATCGATTCCCAGTTTGCCCCAGGTTATTTTTTCATTGGGGACAGCTCCGGAATAGGACCCATAACTGGTGGTCGAATCGGAAATCTGACAAAAATAACTCCAAAATGGCGTATCCGTTCTTTCCATGTCCTGATATAACATTGGCACTACACAAATAGGAAAATCCCCTGCAATTCCTCCCCCGATCTGGAAGAATCCAATTCCGTTCTCAGAATTTTCAGTATACCAATCGGCTAAAAAGGTCATGTATTCAATACCTGATTTCATGGTACTAGCTTTTAATTCGCCTTTAAGTACATAACTGGCAAAAATGTTTCCCATGGTGCTGTCTTCCCAACCCGGAACTACAATAGGTAAATTAGCTTCAGCCGCGGCATACATCCATGAATTTTTTATATCGATTTCGTAATATTCTTCGAGCACTCCAGACAATAATAGTTGGTACATAAACTCATGAGGAAAGTATCGTTCTCCTTCGTCTTCCGCTTTTTTCCAGATCTTATAGATATGTTTTTGAAGTCGCCTGAATGCTTCATCTTCGGGTATACAGGTGTCTGTTACCCTATTGAGGCCTTTCAGCAGCAGTTCCCATTCGTCACTTGGTGTCAAATCCCTGTAGTTGGGAAGTCGTTTATAGTGTGAATGCGCTACAAGATTCATGATATCTTCTTCCAGATTTGCTCCCGTACATGAAATGATATGTACCTTTCCCTGACGGATTACTTCAGCGAATATTTTTCCAATTTCGGCTGTACTCATGGCACCTGCCAATGAAATAAGCATTTTGGACCCCTGATTTAATTGCTCTTCGTATCCTTTGGCAGCATCTACCAGAGAAGCCGCGTTAAAATGAAGGTAATAATTTTCTATAAACTGAGAAATGGCCCCTTTATTATTCATTGTCGTAATCTTTGAATTTTGATAATCGGTTGAAAGGATTGTCAGCATCCTTATCAAACATATCGTCAGTTTCTTCTATTTCTGCATTAAAACGGTAAGTTAACATTTTATAAAACAATTTAGCAGCCAAAAAGTCTGAAGATTTTTCATTTGGATTGGGGCATAATTCAACGATGTCAAATCCGACAACATTCCTTTCAGTAAATACTTTCTTGAGGAAATCAAGTGTTTCATACCACAGCAGCCCCCCGGGTTCCGGTGTGCCCGTAGAAGGAAAAATGGAAGGATCAAATGCATCCAGATCAAAGGTGATGAATACATTTTCTGTCATTTGGTCGATCGCATTGACCATCCAGAAATCATCACTGATCATTTTATGGGCAAAAAAGGTCTTGTCCGGATCCATGATGGTTTTTTCAATTCCGTCCATCGAGCGTATACCCACCTGGACCAAGTTTGTGGTTTGGCTAGCTTCATAAACGGCACAGGCATGGTTACAGGAAGATCCTTCATATTCCTTTCTGAGGTCAGCGTGGGCGTCTATATGCAGCACTGTCAGATTGTGAAAACATTCATTGAAGGCTCTTATGGTTCCAATAGATATGGAATGTTCTCCTCCGAAAACAGTGACAAATTTATTTTTATTGATATACTTTTTAGTAATTTGATGCACCGCATCCACCATCTCCTCAGGAGTACTGTTTTCAGTAACAGATTCTGTCAGGTAAATTCCTTCTTTGTATACTTCAGAGTCTGTTTCAATATCATAAAGCTCCATGTTCTCAGCAGCTTCCAAAAAGGCTTGCGGGCCCTTGTCGGCTCCTTTTTGCCAAGTACTTGTTCCGTCATAAGGCACAGTGATCAAAGCTACTTTTGCTTTTTCGCTGCTGGCATAGATTTCTGGGATGCCGGCGAAAGTTCTTTCATTAGTCATTGTCTTAGGTATTATAATTGAGTCAAATTTTTTTCTTTAATCATTTCTTTTTTTGTTTTTCCCTTGTCTGAATAGCCTAAAATTGAGAGGAGTTGTTCAGAGGTCTGTTGCTCGGAAAATACAGAACATTGCAATTCTCCATTTTTATCCCTGTCAAGAATCAAGTGTTTGGGTTGTGGAATCAAACAATGTTGTAAGCCACCAAACCCGCCTATATTTTCCTGGTAGGCTCCTGTATTGAAGAAGCCTATATATAATGGTTTATCCTTGTTGTAAACGGGAAGGTAAATAGCATTCATATGTTGTTCTGAGTTGTAATAATCATCACTGTCGCAGGTTAACCCTCCCAGTAATACTCTTTCATAATTATCGTTCCAACGATTGATGGGCAACATAATGAAACGCTTATTTATGGCCCAGGTATCAGGAAGCGTGGTAATAAAGGACGAATTGATCATATTCCATTTTTCCCGGTCATTTTGTTGCTTTTGATAAAGGATCTCATAAATAGCTCCACCACTTTCGCCCACAGTAAAACTTCCAAATTCAGTAAAAATATTCGGAACATCCACTTCCGCTTCCTTGCATGATGTGTTGATCTGGTTGATAATTTCTTCAATAATATATTGATAGTCATAGTCAAATGCCAA
>JBFFLO010000249.1:0-4773 GCA_041554895.1 Lutimonas sp.
AGCCGGACATGCTACTGTTAGCTGGATGCTGGAACATGCAGCACCTCTTGTGAAGGTAACCATTGTTCCCAGAGGAAAATCCCTGGGAGCGGCCTGGTATCTTCCCGAAGAAAGGCAAATAGTGGAAACAGATCAAATGCTAGACGAAATGTGTGCCACACTTGGAGGTAGAGCGGCTGAAAAAGTCATGTTCGACAGAATTTCAACCGGAGCACTTAATGACTTGGAAAAAGTGACAAGACAAGCGAGAGCAATCGTTAGCATCTACGGTCTGAATGACAAAATAGGAAATATAACCTATTATGATTCCAGCGGCCAGAACGAGTACGGATTTACAAAACCATACAGTGAATCTACGGCGCAAACTATTGATGAAGAGATTTCTAAAATTATTGAAGACCAGTACCAAAGGGCGATTAAAATCCTGGAAGACAATAAAGACAAACTCATTGAACTGGCAGAAATCCTAACTGAAAAGGAAGTTATTTTTGAAGGTGACCTTCAAAAGATCTTTGGGGAAAGACCCTTTAGCAAAGAAATAGCCGAAAGTCAAAGAACTTCTAAAGATACTGATAAGACAAGTCCTGAAGAGGAAATTGCTGAGGAAAACTCAAAATAATCAAAGTGTTTTTGTACATTTGAACGATACAATTTGTTATGAGTTTTTTTAATAAATTTTTTAAAAATATCATTAAACCTTCTCAAAAAGAAGAAAGTGAAAAAGAAATAGGTCAGGAAGACAACCTGTCTATTGATGAGCTGTTTGTTAAGAAGTTCATTCATAAAGGAGGTAAATTCTTGTATTGTGCAGATCTTGAAGAAGTAGAAAAGAATTTAGTTCAGGTACTTCAGGAAAATCAATGGAACAACGTGGTGACCTTCAATGAAGAATTAAGAGAGTTGTTGACCCGGATAAAAAGTGCCAAAACAAGCAAAATTATCTCATCCCTGCCTTTTATGACCCATTGTGAATGCCTGATCGCCCAGGATGGCAGCATCATGTTTTCATCAAAGCAGTTAAAAGATAAAAAATTAAAAGAACTCCCCAATAACTTCATTGTTTATGCCAAGACAAGCCAGATTGTAAATGATTCAAGAGATGGAATTTCAGGAATAAGGAACCGGTCTGAAAAAAATTCTCCTACGATCATCAGTTCAATTAAAGATTTTATTATAAACAAGACAGAAACTGATTTCATGAGTTATGGGAACACTAATTCCAAAACCCTATATTTGCTCTTACTAGAAGATCTATAAATTCATGAACAACTTTACCAAACGAATTGTTTTTGGCCTATTATACGTGGGTCTTGTTATTTCTTTCTCTCTTCTTGGGCCATTGTTTTTTTACAGTTTATTCCTTGTTTTTATGTTGATCTGTATTTATGAATTCATAAAGATCATTGAATTAAAAAGTATTTTCCCTTATTTGCTCGGCCTTACCTCTTTTTTCACTGCGGTGATCTCTAATAATAACCTTGTCGTGTTTGAGGATGATTTTTCGGAAAAGATGATTTTGTCGGTATTTCTTGCTGCCATTTATTTTGCTTTCATCATTGCTCTGGTATCTTCGAGAAAGATTGGAAGGCAATACCTTGGTAAGAATTTTTTGACATTAATGTATATCGCTATCCCATTTTCTTTGTTGATCAAAATTCCTTATTTGAATTTTGAAGGCAGGTTCGATACTTCCATCATAATTGGAATATTTGTTTTAATTTGGAGTAATGATGTTTTTGCTTTTTTAATTGGCAAGAACTTTGGAAAACACAAATTGATCGAAAGGGTTTCCCCAAACAAAACTGTAGAAGGCTTTTTGGGTGGGTTTATTTTTACTTTTATAGCAGGTTACTTTGTGGCGACTTATTGCTCGAGTATCCAACCGATCCATTGGTTTACCATAGCGATAATCGTAAGTATTTTTGGCGTTTTAGGTGATTTGATCGAATCAATGTTCAAGCGTCAGGCAAAAATTAAAGACAGTAGCAACCTGCTTCCAGGACATGGAGGTTTTTTAGATAGATTGGATAGTATTATCTTTGCGACGCCATTTATATTTATTTATTTATTCCTGACTACATAATGTTTCACAAAGAAGGTTTTAAGATAATTTTGGTCACGGCGATTATTATGGTTAGTGGCTTGTTGTTGATCGATAAGTTCGTGCCAAACTTTTGGTTACAGAAATCTTTAATGATTTTACTGCTGATAGGCTTTATTCTGGTTCTTCAGTTCTTTAGGGACCCTAATAGAAATACAATTCTTAACGACAGCCTGATCATAGCCCCGGCAGATGGGAAGGTAGTTGTTATAGAAGATGTAGTAGAAAAGGAATATTTTAAGGATAAAAGAAGGCAGATCTCTATCTTTATGTCACCTTTAAACGTGCATGTTACCCGATACCCTGTTTCGGGGATCGTAAAATACAGTAAATACCATCCAGGCAAATATCTGGTTGCCTGGCACCCGAAGTCTTCCGAAGAAAATGAGCGCACGACCATAGTTATTGAAAATAAGCGCTGTGGAAAAATACTTTATCGTCAAATTGCCGGAGCAGTGGCGAGGAGAATTGTCAATTATGCCAAAACAAACCAACAGGTAATTCAGGGTGAAGACGCAGGTTTTATCAAATTTGGTTCCCGAATAGATATTTTTGTACCTTTGGATATGAAAATTGAAGTTAACCTGAACCAAAAAACCAGAGGTGGAGAAACCATCTTAGCTTCTAAAAATGGATGATTTAGAAAGAAGATTTCGCAAAGCTTTCGAAATGGCCTCTGCCATGACAAAAAAACTGCCGCCTGACATCATGCTTCAATTTTATTCCTATTATAAACATGCCACCACAAAAGATTCGGTGGTGATTCCTTCAGGTGATAATATCGTAAGAAATGCCTTTAAACTAAATGCTTATTTTCAGCTAGCCAATATTTCTGAGGATGAAGCCAAAAGAGAATATATCAGACTTGTCGAAAAATATACCGGAAAAAAAGTCCTTTAATTAAAACTACTACTAACTACTAATAAAAATAACATGAAAAAGATTTTAAACCTATGCCTTGCTGCCACTTTTACCCTTATTTTATTTTCTTGTGCCAAGGAAAAGAAGCCTGTTGAGACTTCAAAAACAACTGCATCTTACAGCGTTGACGGTAAAAACTCCTCAGTTCAATGGACAGCCTATAAAACAACCGACAAAGTTCCTGTAAAGGGAACCTTCACTGAAATCAATATCACTAACTCAAATGATGGCGGCTCTTCTTCTGCTGCTTTGGAAGGATTGGAATTTGAGATCCCGGTAAGCAGTATTTTTACTAAAGATACGCTACGAGACTCCAAACTCAACACCTTCTTTTTTGCTGTCATGGAAAACACCATGAGCCTGAAAGGGAGTTTTTCCATTAAGGATGAAACAAGCGGGAATCTTGCACTTACCATGAATGGCATGACCAAGGACCTGCCTTTTAGTTATCAGATGAGCCAGGACACTATCCTTATCGACACTAAAATGGATCTTAACCTATGGCAAGCCCAAAATGCTGTTGAATCTTTACATCAAGCCTGTTTGGCCTTGCATACAGGTCCAGATGGAGTGAGTAAAACCTGGGATGAAGTAGGCGTTACGGCAAAAATAGTAACGTTAAAAAAATAAGGTGAAAAAGGTAACCGGCATCGGCGGCATATTTTTCAAAACATCACAGACCCTGCTAAAATAAAGGATTGGTAACATAAAATCCTGGGCTTGGTAATTGACGCCTATGGATCACCTTTTGAATCCACAAACGCTCATGATGCTGATCAAATAAATTATTTACAATGGAGTCCTTTTAAAGAGGATACAACATATTTTGAACCCTCAAAAAAGGAGTTCATGATCAACTACAGGGTGGCCGATCTTGACGCCCTGGCAGAAGGGTTGAAAAAAGAAGGCGTCACCATATGTGACAACATCGAGACTTATGATGATGGTAAATTCATACACATCATGGACCCCGATGGAAATAAGATTGAACTTTGGGAACCCATTGATCATGTTTTTACGGACGGTCTCAAGGGTAAAACAACCAAATAAAACAAGCTTTCTTACAAAGATGCCAGGCTTTTTTCGACCATAGCTATCTTTGCCAAAGCATCTGCTTCTTTTTTTCTTTCATTCGAAATGACTTGATCAGGGGCATTGTTTACAAATCGTTCATTGCTCAACTTTTTTTGTACAGATGCAAGGAATCCTTTATGATAAGCAAGCTCCTCCTCCAGCTTCTTGGTTTCAGCCTCAACATCAATTTGCAAAGCAAAAGGAATAAAAAACTCATTGGATCCTACCCTAAAAGTCAAAGCACTTTCAATTTTCTCCTTGGTTGCTTCTACTTTGGAAATATTACACATCTTTCTAATCAGTGAATAAAAATCAGTGTTGATCTCATCTTTTAAAAGAAGAAAAAGTTCCAGGGATTCTTTAAAGGAGATATTTTTTTCTTTACGCATATTTCGAACTGCTGAGATGACTTCCTTAATTGTATCAAACTCATCCAAAATGCTTTCTTCATACTCCTCTTTTAGAGGATATGAAGAAATAATCAACGCTTCTTCCTCTGTTCTTTCCTTAAAATATTGCCAAATTTCTTCTGTAATAAAAGGCATAAATGGATGCAAAATCTTAATGTTATCTTCAAACAGGTCAACTGTGGCCTTTAATGTAATTTGATCAATAGGCTGTCCAAAATCAGGCTTTACCATTTCCAAATACCAGGAGGAAAAATCTTCCCAAACCAA